>NZ_JAALEC010000058.1:0-12270 GCF_014145205.1 Dietzia sp. DQ11-44 | reverse complement strand
CCAGCCGCACCGACCACGTCCACGCGTCCACCCGCACTGCCATAGGGCGAGGATAGCGAGACCGGTCGTCGCTAACCGGTCGGGACACCGTCACGGGGTGTCCGCGCGGCGGCCAGCCGGGTCTCGAGCTCCCGCGCCGCCCGGAGCAGTTCGTCGGGGCCGAGGACGCGGAACCCGGCGTCGAAACGCACGACCGCGGCGATCACGCCGGCCCAGGACCACGACCCGAGCGTCACCCGGGTGGAGTCCGCCGACAGCGCCTCGACCTCGCCGTCGTGCACCCAGCGGGCCACGTCGGTCACGGGGAGGTCGATCTCGACCTCCCCGACGCACGGCCACGCGTCGTCGTGGGCGGACCCCTTCGACCGGCTCGCGAGGAATCCCGTCGCGGTGCCGGTCGGGATCCCCCTGGCCTCGAAGGCGGGCCCGGTGGGTAGTCGTGGGGTCATGCGATCCAGCCGGAACGTGCGCCAGTCGTCCCTGTCCAGGTCCCACGCGACCAGGTACCAGCGTCCGTTCCGCGCCACCACCCCGTGCGGTTGTGTCCGCCGGGACGGTGAATCGGGGTCGCGGTAGCCGAAGCGCAGGGTCATCCTCCTCCGCACCGCCTCGCTGACGGCCTCCACGACGGCGGGGGTGACGCCGGTGGAGTCGACTCCGGTGGGGTGGGCTGAGTTGTCGAACCGGATCCCGTCGATCCGGTGCCGCAGTCGTGAGGGCATCACCTGTCGTACCGTCGCCAGCGCGCGGTGCGCGGCATCACCCATCTCGACACCCGCGGCGGCCGAGTGTCGCAGGGCGATGGCGATCGCGACCGCCTGGTCGTCGTCGAACCTCAGGGGCGGCAACTCCGTCCCCGACTCCATCCGGTACCCGCCGTCGGGCCCCTTCACCGCCTGGATCCGGTACCCCAACTCGCGGAGGCGGTCCACGTCACGACGCACGGTGCGGGTCGTCACCTCCAGGCGCTGCGCCAACTCCTCACCCCGCCAACTCCTCGGGGACTGCAGGAGGGAGAGCAACGCCAGTGTCCGCTCGGGAGCTCCGCTCATGGTCCCATTCTCCCGGAAAAGAGGACACCCCGTGTCCTCGAGCCCCGACACGATGGAGCCGAGCGGCAGATCGCCGCGGATCCGGTCCCACCCGAGGGAGTCACCATGTCAGTCACCACCACCACACATCTCAACCTGCCCGGCACCGCACGGGAGGCGCTCGCGCACTACCAGCGCGCCTTCGGCGGCGAGGTGCACATCACGACCTATGGCGAGGTCGGGATGCCCCAGGACGCCCCGGACGCCGGGAAGGTGGTCTTCGGCCGCGTCACCGCGGACTGCGGCTTCAGCGTCATGGCGTACGACATCCCCGGACGCGACGAGCCCTTCGGTGGTCTCACGACCCGCCAGAACGGCATGACGGTGACCGATCAGCCGTTCTTCGACTCCGTCAGCGTCAGCTCCCTCGGTGAGGCGGAGGGGTACTGGAGCGCACTCGCCGAGGGTGCGACGGTCATCGAGCCCCTCGCGGCGTCCGCGTGGAGCGCCGGCTTCGGGATGCTGACGGACCGGTTCGGCGTCACCTGGAGCGTGGACGTGGCCGGGAACCCGGCGGACTGATCCCACCGCGGTCACCCGGTTGCACGAAGGATCCGGCCGGGGCTCGGGACGGGCCCCGGCCGGGGGCCGCGTGCCCCCCGTGCGAGACTGACATCACAGTCCCGCACGACCTCCTGGAGGGCCCATGACCGACGCCGCCGCCACGCTCGAGCGGATCCTCGACGACCGCTACAGCTGCCGAGGGTTCACCTCCGACCCCGTTCCCGAGGAGACGATCGACCGGATCCTGCAGATGGCCCAGCGCACGGCGTCCTGGTGCAACTCGCAGGCGTGGCAGGTCGACCTGGTGACCGGGCACGCGACAACCGAGTTCGGCAAGCACCTCACGGAGTACGTGTTGGCCAACGGGATGCGCTCGGACCTGCCGGCACCCGAGCGCTACGAGGGCGTGTACGGCGAACGGCGGCGGGCCAGCGGGTACGGCCTCTACACCGCGCTGGGCATCGAGCGCTCGGACAAGGAGGCACGGCTCACGCAGATGCTGGAGAACTACTGTCGCGTGTCGTTAGTTCCTAAATGCTTGGGTGTTTGGGAGAATGGGTCATGCCCAATAACCCGGCTCCGGCTTTGATTCTTCGTGATGGTGACCGCGAGGAGTTGGAGTCGTGGACGCGGTCAACGTCGATCCAATCGGGGTTGGCGATGCGGGCGCGGATTATCCTGCTCGCGGCGGAAGGTCAGGCGAACTCTCGGATCGCTGACCGGGAGCGAACGACGCCGACGACGGTGTGGAAGTGGCGAGGCAGGTATGAGGCGGATGGGATCGCGGGCCTGTTCGACGAGTCGCGCTCTGGCCGGCCGAAGCGGATAGATGACCAGAAGATCATCACCACGACGTTGACTCCTCCGCCGAAGAAGTACGGGGTGACGCACTGGTCCTCACGCCTGCTGGCGGATCATCTGAAGATCGGTAACGCCACCGTGGCCAGGGCGTGGCGCAAGTTCGGGGTGCAGCCTTGGCGGGCCGGAACGTTCAAGTTCTCCACCGATCCCGAACTGGTCGCGAAGGTCACCGACGTGGTGGGGTTGTACTTGGCGCCACCGGACAACGCGATCGTGTTGTGTGTTGACGAGAAGAGTCAGATCCAGGCGCTGGATAGGACCGCGCCGATGCTGCCGATGCGCACCGGCAGCATCGAAAGGCACACCCACGATTACAAGCGGCACGGCACCACGACTCTGTTCGCCGCGTTGGACATTGCGACCGGGCACGTCACCGGCGCGGTCAAGCCGAAGCATCGCCATCAGGAGTTCCTGGCGTTCCTGCGTCAACTCGACCGCGCCTACCCGGAGGTTGACCTGCACTTGGTGATGGACAACTACGCGACCCACAAGACCCCGGCGGTGAAGGTGTGGCTGGCACAGCATCCGCGGTTCCACGTGCACTTCACCCCGACGTCCGGATCCTGGCTCAACCTCGTGGAAGTCTGGTTCGGGATCATCGACCGGCAGGCCATCCGCCGTGGTGTCTTTACATCTGTCAAGGACCTCAATGCCAAGATTCGCCAGTTCATCACGGGCTGGAACGACCGCAAACACCCGTTCGTCTGGACTAAAACTCCCGAACAGATCCTCGCGAAAGCGAACCCTAAACCAACTTCAGAAACGCGACACTACCGGTTCTTCGGCGCCCCGCACGTCGCGGTGATCACCTCGGACGCGGGCCTGGGCACCTACGGCGCGGTGGACTGCGGTGGCTATGTGGCGACGTTCCTCGCGGCGGCGTCCTCGCTGGGCGTGGCCACCTGCGCCCAGGCCGCGCTCGCGCTCTACTCGGACGGGGTCCGCGAGCACCTCGGGATCGGTGAGGACCGGCTGATCGTGTGCGGGATCGCCTTCGGCTACGCCGACCCCGAGCACCCCGCCAACACCTTCCGGGCCGATCGGGCGGATCTCACCGACGTGGTCCGCCGCCACGGCTGACCGGGGACGCCCACGGTCGATCCGGATCCGTCAGTACAGTTCGCGATTCTTGGGCTTGCCCGAGATGGCCTGGCGCACCTGGTTGCCTTTGTAGATCGCCACGATCCCGGCGAGGATCGCCACCACGGTGAAGAACGAGCTGGCGAACAACGCGATCGGCAGCGCCACCACGGTCACGCCCAGCGCGATCGCCGTGGTGCGCGCATCCTTGCGCACCTGCTGCTTCTGGACCTCGATCGAGTTCGGTTGGTAGGGCTGCATGCTCATACCGTCAGGATTCCATATCTCGGCACCGCACCGCGTTCTCGGTGGTCGCCACCCCTGCGGGTTGCCACTCGACCCCACCGGAGGTCCGGGTCGCCAGGATCGGCCCCAGCACCTCGAGCTCCCCGGCGACGGTCAACACCACCCGCCGGCCGTGGTCCACGCCGAGCACCCGCGCACCCGCCCCGCGGACTGCTCCCTCGAGGCCTCCCGCCACCGAGTGGTCGACCTCGGCACGCCACGCCGGCGTCCGCGTGACCTCCACGACCCGACCCGTCCGCCACGCCTGGTCGAGGGCGGCCGACACCGCGGAACCGTACGCCCGGACCAGACCGCCCGTGCCCAACCGGGTGCCGCCGAACCACCGCACGACCACCGCGCTCACCCCGGTGAGCCCACTGCCGCGCAGGACCTCCAGCATGGGGGTGCCGGCGGTTCCGGAGGGTTCGCCGTCGTCGTTCGAGCGCTCGATCCGGCTCGACCCCGGCACGTCCACCAGGAAGGCGCTGCAGTGGTGGCGCGCGGCCGGATGGGCACGGCGGAGGTCGGCGATCAGGTCGCGGGCGGCCTCCTCGTCGTCGCACCTCCTCACCACGGCGAGGAACCTCGAGCGCTTCTCCTCGTACTCGCCGGTGACGTCCGGGCCGGCGGCCAGCCTGAGCACACGTGTCCCGGGGTCGGTCATGGGACCAGTATCGCCGCCCCGCCCCCGGTGGTTTTCCCTACCCTGGGGGTGTGACCTTCCCGAGCAGTGACACGTTCTCCGTCTGGGCGCCGACAGCCGAGGCCGTCGGCCTGGTCCTGGACTCCGCCGACGCCGATCCGATCGCCATGCACCGCACCGCCGACGGCTGGTGGGCCTCGACCGTCGTCCGCGAGCAGGGCAGGGACTACGGGTTCGTGGTGACGGGCGACGATGGCGAGGTGAGCGACGCGCGTCCCGACCCGCGGTCGGCGCGTCAGCCCGACGGCGTGCACGGGCTCTCGCGGGTGCACCGGGTGGACGCGACGCGCTGGACCGACTCGGCCTGGACGGGTCGGCAACTGGCCGGGTCACTCCTGTATGAGATGCACGTGGGAACCTTCTCCCCCGGTGGCACCCTGACCAGCGCGATCGAGTACCTCGACGACCTGGTGGAGCTGGGCGTGGACATGGTCGAGGTGATGCCCGTCAACGCGTTCAACGGCGAGTACGGCTGGGGTTACGACGGGGTGGCGTGGTTCGCCGTGCACGAGCCGTACGGAGGACCGGACGCGTTCCAGCAGTTCGTGGACGCCTGCCACGCCCGCGGACTGGGAGTGTGTCTTGACGTGGTCTACAACCACCTCGGGCCGTCGGGGAACTACCTGCCCGAGTTCGGCCCGTACCTGTCCGCCGCCGACGGGCCGTGGGGATCGGGGCTCAACCTCGACGGCCGCCACTCGGGCGAGGTGCGCCGGTACATCATCGACAACGCCCTGCGCTGGTTCGACGAGTTCCACGTGGACGCCCTGCGCCTGGACGCGGTCCACGCCCTGCACGACGCCTCGGCCGTGCACCTGCTCGAGCAGCTGGCGGTGGAGGTCGAGTCCCTCTCCGCCCACCTCGGGCGACCGTTGTCGCTGATCGCGGAGTCGGACCAGAACGACCCCCGGTTGGTCACCGCGAGAGAGGGCGGCGGACTGGGCCTCACCGGACAGTGGGACGACGACGTGCACCACGCGGTCCACGCCGCGGTCTCCGGTGAACGCCAGGGCTACTACTCGGACTTCGGGTCACTCGAGTCACTCCGGCAGGTCCTCACCGGGGCGTTCCTCCACGCCGGGACGTGGTCGGCGTTCCGGGGGCGGGTCCACGGCCGCCCGCTGGATGTCGGACGGGTCCCGGGCAGCCGGTTCGTGGCGTACACGCTCACCCACGACCAGGTGGGCAACCGCGCCGCGGGTGACCGGCCCTCCGTGAACCTCTCACCCGCGCAGCAGCTGGCCAAGGCCGCGATCGTCCTGTGCTCCCCCTTCACGCCGATGCTGTTCCAGGGCGAGGAATGGGGCGCGCGTACCCCGTTCTGCTTCTTCACCTCGCACCCCGAGCCCGAGCTCGCCGACGCCGTGCGCCGGGGCCGGACCCGCGAGTTCGCCGAGATGGGATGGGACCCGGCCACGGTGGCCGACCCCCAGGACCCGGAGACGTTCCGGCGGTCGGTGCTGGACCGGTCCGAGCAGACCCGGGACCAGCACGCCGAGATCCTCCGGGGGTACCGCGCACTCATCGCCCTCCGGCGGGCCGAGCCCGAGCTGACCGATCCGTGGCTCGGGTCGGTCCGCGTGCGGTGCGGGGTCGAGGCCGACGACGGCCGCTGGCTGATCGTCCACCGCGGATCGCTCGCCCTGGTGGTGAACCTGGGAACCGAGCCGAGCAGGGTCCCGGTGGCCGGCGAGGCGGTGCTGGCCTCGGGGGCGGTGGTCGACGAGGACTCGGTCTTCTGTCAGGCGTTCGGGTTCGCGGTGGTGCGCACCCGCCCGGACACCGGGTAGACGGGCCTCAGGTCAGGTACTCGTACGCCGCGGTGCCGGGCTCGAGCCGCTCACAGTCGATCCGGGAGGCCTCCATCCGCTCGAGCAGGGAGTGCAGGCCCGTGGCGGAGCCGAGTTCGATACCCACGAGGGCGGCCCCGTACTCGCGGTTGTTGCGCTTGAGGTACTCGAACTGCGTGATGTCGTCCTCCGGACCCAGCACCTCGTCGAGGAATCGACGCAGTTGGCCGGGCTCCTGGGGGAACTTGACCAGGAAGTAGTGCTTCAGCCCCTGGTGCACCAACGAGCGTTCAATGATCTCGCTGTACCGCGAGACGTCGTTGTTACCGCCCGAGATGATGCAGACGACCGTCGCGCCCTCGTCGATCTCGAGCTGCTCGAGTGCGGTGACCGCCAGCGCGCCGGCGGGCTCGGAGATGATCCCCTCGTTCTGGTACAGCTCCAGCATCGCCGTACACACCGCACCCTCGTCCACGGTGAGGACCTGGATCCGCTCGGTCATCGACGAGATCACCCCGAACGGGAAATCCCCGAGCCGTGCCACCGACGCACCGTCGACGAAAGTGTCCACGGTGTCGAGGGTGACGGGCTCGCCCGCCTCGAGAGCCCGGGTCAGAGAGGGCGCTCCCGCGGGTTCCACCGCGATGATCTTGCAGTCGGGCGCGTACTCCGCCAGGTAGGTGGCGAGCCCGCCCACCAGACCGCCGCCGCCGACCGGCACCACCACCGCATCGGGGACCCGGTCGAGCTGCGCCAGGATCTCCGCCGCGATGGTTCCCTGACCGGCCATGGTGTCCGGGTGGTCGAACGGCGGGACCATCGTCGCACCGGTCCGCTCGGCGTCGGCGCGGGCCGCGGTCTGGGCGGCGTCGAAGTTGACGCCGGTGACCACCAGCTCCACCCAGTTGCGACCGTGGGCGAGGATCCGATCCCGCTTCTGCTTGGGGGTGTTGGTGGGGACGTAGATGCGGCCATTGATCCCGAGGCTCCGGCAGGCGAACGCGACGCCCTGGGCGTGGTTGCCGGCGCTCGCCGTCACCACGCCCGCGCTGCGCTCGTCACCGGTCAACTGCGACATCAGGTTGTACGCGCCCCGGATCTTGTACGACCGCACCGCCTGCTGGTCCTCGCGCTTGAGCAGGATGGTCGCGCCGGTCTGCTCGCTCAACCGCTCGCTCTGGTGCAGTTCGCTCGCGAGGATCACGTCGCCGATGCGGCGGGCGGCGATGTCGATGTCGTCTGGGGTCACTACCTGGGTCGCGGCGGAGTCGGTGACGGTCACGACGACCAGTGTCCCACCGTGCGGTCCGTCACCGCCAACTGGTCATCCGGTGAGACAACCCGGCCCGAGCAGCGCCTTGAGATCCCCCATGAGCGAGGAGGACGTCTCCACCCGCAGATGGTCGTCCAGTCGCAACACCGTCGAGGAGTTCCCGTTGACCAGCCGCAGGTGGACGTCGGAGGGTCCGGGGTGTCGGCCGAGCACCTGTTTGAGGGCGGTAACGGTCTCGATGGTGCACATCCGGGTGGGCAGGGTCAGCGCCAGCGGGGCGCCGTTGCCGCCCACGACCAGGTCCGGCACCTCGAGGGTGTCACCGAACACCGACACCCGGTCCTCACGGATGTTGATGCGCGCCTTGACCAGGACGACCGCGTCCTCGGCGATGTCGAGGGCGGCGAGGCGGTACGTCTTGGGGAAGAAGAGCACCTCGACGCTGCCGTTGAAGTCCTCGATGGTCACGATCGCCCACGGTTCGCCGTTCTTGTTGACCCGCCGATCCACGCCGGAGATGATCCCGCCGATGGTCACCGCGGTGCCGTGCGCGAGTTCGCCCTCGTGGATGGTGGCGATCGACGTGTCGGTCTTGGCGGCGAGCGCGGACTCCAGCCCGTCGAGAGGGTGGCCCGAGACGTACAGACCGAGCATCTCCCGCTCGAGCGCCAGCTTCTGCTTGATCTCCCATTCCTCGTCGGGGACGCGGACCGCGAAGACGTCGCTGAAGGCGGAGGCGCCTCCCGACTCGTCGGCGTCCCCCCCGCCGAACAGGTCGAACTGGCCCACCGCCTCGGCCTTCTTGGTGGACATCACCGACTCGACCGCGTCGGCGTGCACCAGGAACAGACCCTTGCGCGGATGCCCCAGGGAGTCGAACGCACCGGCCTTGATCAGCGATTCCGTGACCTTCTTGGTGCACGCGGTCTGGTCGATCTTGGCCAGGTAGTCGGAGAAGTCCGTGAAGGCCCCCTTCTCCGTGCGGGCGGCCACGACGGAGTCCACGACGTGCGAACCGACGTTGCGGACCGCACCCATACCGAACCGGATGTCCGTGCCCACCGAGGCGAAATTGGTGAGCGACTCGTTGACGGACGGAGGCAGGACCCGGATCCCCATCTGCCGGCAGTTGGACAGGTACAGCGCGGCCTTGTCCTTGTCGTCACCCACGGAGGTGAGCAGGGCGGCCATGTACTCCGCCGGATAGTTGGCCTTGAGGTAGCCGGTCCAGAAGGACACCAGCCCGTACCCCGCCGCATGGGACTTGTTGAACGCGTACGAGGCGAAGGGCTCGATGGTCCCCCACAGGGCGTCCACGGCCTCCTTGGAGAAGCCGCGCTCGAACATCCCGCCCGAGAACTTCTCGTACTCGGCGGCCAGGACCTCGGCCTTCTTCTTGCCCATGGCCTTGCGGAAGCCGTCGGCCTCACCGGCGGTGTATCCCGCGAGCTCGCGGGAGATGGCCATGATCTGCTCCTGGTACACGATCAGACCGTGGGTCTCGCCGAGGATCACCCGGAGCGGCTCCTCCAGCTCCGGGTGGATCGGCACCAGTTCCTGCTTGCCGTTCTTGCGGTCGGCGTAGTTCCAGTGCGTCCCCATCCCCATGGGGCCGGGTCGGTACAGCGCGAGGGCGGCCACGATGTCGTTGAAGCCGGTGGGCTTCATGCGCTTGAGCAGCTCACGCATGCCACCGGAGTCCAGCTGGAACACGCCGAGGGTGTCACCGCTGGCCAGCAGGTCGTAGGTCGCCTGGTCATCGGTGCTGAGCGTGTCGAGGTCGATCTCCTCGCCGCGGTTGGACTTGATGTTCTCCAGGCAGTCCCCGATCACGGTGAGGTTGCGCAGGCCCAGGAAGTCCATCTTGAGCAGGCCGATGTCCTCACACGAGGGGTAGTCCCACCCGGTGATCAGGGCGCCGTCCTGCGCCCGCTTCCACATGGGGATCACGTCGAGCAGCGGCTCGGAGGACATGATCACCGCGCACGCGTGGACACCCGCCTGCCGGACCATGCCCTCGAGTCCGCGGGCCGTGTCGTAGATCCGCTTGACGTCCGGGTCGGTCTCGATGAGCTGACGGACCTCCGAGGCCTCGCCGTACCGCTCGTGCTTGGGGTCGGTGATGCCCGACAGCGGGATGTCCTTGGCCATGATCGCCGGTGGCAGGGCCTTGGTGATCCGGTCGGCGATCGCGTACCCGGGCTGGCCGAAGTTCACGCGCGCGGCGTCCTTGATGGCGGCTTTGGTCTTGATGGTGCCGAACGTGATGACCTGGGCGATCTTGTCGGCGCCCCACTTGTCGCTGGCGTAGCGGATCATCTCGCCGCGGCGACGGTCGTCGAAGTCGATATCGATATCCGGGGCGGACGGGCGCTCCGGGTTGAGGAACCGCTCGAACAGCAGGCCGTGCTCGATCGGGTCGATATTGGTGATCTTGAGCGCGTACGCCACCAGCGCACCCGCCGCGGACCCTCGGCCCGGGCCGACCTTGATCCCGATGGAGCGGGCGTACTCGATGAGGTCACCGACCACGAGGAAGTACCCGGGGTACCCCTTGCCCTTGATCACCTCGAGCTCGAACTCCGCGCGGTCCAGGTACTCCTGCGGAACCCCCGCGGGGAACCGCCACTCCAGGCCCTTGTGGACCTCTCGGGCGAGCCAGGTGTCCTCCGTCTCGCCCTCGGGCACGGGGAACTTGGGCATCCGGTCCTTCGGCGCCCAGATCTCGTCGTACGGCTGGACGCGTTCGGCGATCCACAGCGTGTTGTCGCACCCACCGGGGACCTCGGTGTCCCACTGGGCGCGCATCTCCGCCGCGGACTTGAGGAAGTACCCGTCGCCGTCGAACTTGAAGCGGTTCTCGTCGGCGAGGGTCTTGCCCGTCTGTACGCACAGCATCGCCTCGTGCGCGTGGGACTGCTCGCGGGTGACGTAGTGGCAGTCGTTGGTCACCAACGGCGGCATGCCCAGGTCCTTGCCGAGCTTGAGCAGGTCCTCGCGGACCCGCCGCTCGATGTCGATCCCGTGGTCCATGAGCTCCAGGAAGAAGTTGTCCTTCCCGAAGATCGACTGCCACTTCTCGGCCGCCTCGTAGGCCTCCTTGTGATGGCCCAGGCGCAGGCGGGTCTGGATCTCGCCGGAGGGACAACCCGATGTGGCGATGATCCCCTCGGAGTGCTCGGCCAGGATCTCGGCGTCCATCCGGGCCCACTTGCCCAGCTGTCCCTCGTAGGAGGCCAGCGAGGACAGCAGGAACAGGTTGCGCAGGCCGGTGGCGTTCTCGGCGACCATGGTCATGTGGGTGTAGGCGCCCGAACCCGCGACGTCGTCACCCTTCTGGTGCTTCTCGCCCCACAGCACGCGCTTCTTGTTGAACCTCGACTCGGGTGCGACGTACGCCTCGATACCGATGATGGGCTTGATGCCGGTCTTGACGGCCTGCTTGTAGAAGTCCGAGGACCCGTACATGTTGCCGTGGTCGGTCATGCCCACCGCGGGCATCCCGAGCCTGGAGGCCTCGGCGAACATCGGGTTGATCTGCGCCATCCCGTCGAGCATCGAGAACTCGGTGTGATTGTGCAGATGCACGAACTGGGATCCGCCCACGCAGCATTCCTCCTACGGCTTGTCCGGCCCAGTGTAGGTCGGTTATCCGACACGACCCGAAACGCCAGCATGCGTCGGGCGGCGTGACCGTCCGGCCAGCGTGAACGCGATCACGGCCACCCAGATCAACGCGAAGCCGGTCCACTGGACCGCGTCCAGTCGCTCCCCGACCACCAGGATCCCCCAGGCCATCTGCAGGACCGGGATGATGTACTGCAGCATGCCGACGGTGGCCAGGGGTATCCGCTGGGCGGCCACCGCGAACAACAGCAACGGCACCACGGTCACCAGGCCCGAGGTGGCGAGCAACGCCGCGTGCCCCACCCCGTGTCCGGTGAACGTGCCCGCGCCGGTCACACCCAGCCACACCAGAACGGCGAGCGCGAGCGGCGCGATGAGCAGCACCTCGCCGGTCATCCCCACCACCGGGTCCACCCGGAGCTTCTTCTTGAAGACCCCGTAGAGGCCGAAACTCGACGCCAGGAGCACCGAGAGGTACGGGAAGTGTCCGTACCCCACGGTGAGAACCCCCACCGCGACGGCGGCGAGGGCCACCGCGAACACCTGGGGGCGGTTCAGCCGTTCGCGGAAGACCAGGACTCCCAGGAGCACGCTCACCAGGGGGTTGATCGTGTATCCCAGGGCCGCCTCGGTGACCCGCTCGGAGTTGACCGTGTGGACGTACACACCCCAGTTCACGGTGATGAACGCGGCGGCGCCGGCGATCCGCGCCCACGAGAGGCGGTCGAGCGCCCACAGCTCCCGCCACCGTCGCATGACGGTGAGCACCAGCGCCATGATCACCAGCGACCACACGATGCGGTGGCCCACGATCTCGACCGCACCGGCGGGCTCGAGCAGCGGGAAGAACGCGGGGAAGAAGCCCCAGAGCGTGTACGCCAGGACCCCGGCGAGCATCCCGAGCGCCACCGACCGGTCGGCGGGATCCCGCCCGCGGAGCTCCCCTCCCCGCTCGGTCATCCGCACCACCCCGGCACCCGCGCGCTCACGCCGACGGCACGGGGGCGTCGTCGGGGAGGGGGAACGCGGCGTCGACCTGCTGGGGCTGGAGCGGGC
>NZ_JAALEC010000575.1:0-1222 GCF_014145205.1 Dietzia sp. DQ11-44 | reverse complement strand
CGCCGACAAGGTGGACACCAAGGACCTCCGCAAGTCCGTCGAGTCGGCCAAGAAGAAGGCCCGGAAGGACGCCCGCAAGAAGGTCACCACCGCCAAGAAGACGAGTGACCGCGCCCGGAGCAAGGCCGCGGCCGCCATCCGGCCCTGACGATCCGCTCCCCCGGTGCCCGCGCACCGGAAGTCGACGACCCCGCCCCCACGGGCGGGGTCGTCGGCGTCGGTGGGCCCTGCGCGAGACCCGGTAGCCTGGTTGTCCTGCACTGCGCGGTACACCCACCCGATGCGCAGTCCCCACCCGAGAGGAGCGCGCATGACGGGATACGACGCCGTCGACGAGGAACAGCGCCACCTCGGCCGTCTCCTCGATCGTCTCGAGGAACTCCGGGCCGACACCCGGGCCCGCCTCGACGCCGTCCTCCGGGGCACGGGGGGAACTCCTCAGGCGCGATCGGAGCGGGAGTCGTTCGCGCGGCTCTATTCGTCTGAGTTGGCGGCGTTCAACGCCGCCAACCTGGGCCTGTACTTCGGTCGGCTGGACATGGAGGACGGAGAGGTCCGGAGGATCGGGCGCGTGGGACTGAGGGACGACGACGAGGACCTCACCCCGCTCCTGCTGGACTGGCGCGCGGACCACAGCCGCCCGTTCTATCTGGCCACCACCGCCCGCCCCGAGGGCGCACACCGTCGTCGTCATCTCCGCACGATCGGCAGGAGGGTCATCGGGGTCCACGACGAGTACCTCACCGCACCGGTCGACGGTGAGGTGCCGGAGGACCACGACGACGTCGTGGGGGAATCCGCCCTGCTCGAAGCCCTGGACAGCGCGCGCTCCGCTCACATGACGGACATCGTCGCGACCATCCAACGCGAGCAGGACGAGATCATCCGCAACCCCCACGCCGGTGTCCTGGTGGTCCAGGGCGGGCCGGGGACGGGGAAGACCGCCGTGGCCCTTCACCGTGCGGCCTATCTGCTCTACACGCACCGCCGGAGGCTCGACCGCAGCGGAGTGCTCATCGTGGGGCCCAACGCGCGGTTCCTCGACTACATCGCACGCGTCCTGCCGTCGCTCGGCGAGTCGGGAGTCGTCCTGCGCACACTCGCCGACCTCTACCCCGGGGTCCGTGCCACCGGTTCGGAGACTCTCCGCGGCGAGGAGGTCAAGGGCTCGGCGGACATGGTCGACATCCTCAAGGCCGCCGTCCGCGCCCGCCAGTTCGCC
>NZ_JAALEC010000574.1:0-1701 GCF_014145205.1 Dietzia sp. DQ11-44 | reverse complement strand
GCGGCGGCGTCGACGGCGGCGTTGATCTTCGCGGTCACCTCGCGGGCCCACTTCACGTCGTCCGGGACGAGCCGCTCGGTGAACGCGCAGCTCTCTCCCTCTGCGGGCATGAGCGGCAGGTACTGGGTCGCGACGACCGTCGCGCCGGGGGACCGCTCGGCGATCAGGGCGTAGATCGTGTCGACCTTCGTCGCGACCGGGACGTCCTCCTCGACGCCCGCGCCGAAGACGGTGTCGATGGCGGCGGTGATCTCGTCGTCGAGTTCTTCCCGGCAACTGGGGACGGTGGCGTAGTCGTCCTGCTTGGTGATGCAGTTGACGATCGTGCCGAAGCCGACGTCATTGCCGCCGATCGACAGCGTCACAAGATCCGTCCCCGCGTCGAGAGCGTTCAGCTGGGCGGGGACCCCGTCGTACTGGAACCCCGTGAGGCTGGGGATGATCGCCCCGCCGCAGGTGACGTCAACCAGCTCACCAACCGCCGGGTTCACGTCGAGCACATTCGGATAGTTGGTCAGACTGCGGCCGCACCGGGCGGCGGGGCCATCCGTGACCACGGGCTCCGTCTGGTCCCCGAACGCGGCGTAGGAGTCGCCGAGCGCCACGTAGTCGGCGTAGGCCGGAGTCGAGAGCGAGCCGAGCGAACCCGACGCACTGACAGGGGTGCCGACGCTCGACCCCAGGGAGCCGAGGGCGATCGTGCCGTCCGCCTGGGTGGTGGACTGGGCACCAGCGACGGGTGCGGCCGTGAGGACGGCGGACGCGGCCAGGGCGAGGGAGGTGGTGAGGGTGCGGGAACCGGCGAAGCGGCGCCGAGGAGTGGTGAGCATGAGCTCTATGTTCTCTCATCGACGCCGCTTCGTTACCGAATTGGGCCCAACTGGACAGTCGTCAGGTGACGTGACCGGACTCAGGCATCGCCCAGCGCGGCGAGCACCCGATCCGCGACGTGCGCATGGCCGGCGGTGGTCGGATGGACCGGCACCGCGCCCGTGTCCAGCCCGGTGAAGTCCACCCAGCGGTTCTCGGGCGGGGTGCACATCGAGTGGCCCGGTTCATCGGGGATCACGACGGTGGCGCCGTTGCGCTCGGCGGCGTTGCGGACGACGCGATTGATGCTGTCCTGGAAGCCGCGGACCTTGGCCCGCTCCTCCCGGCTGATCGCCATGAACGGAGCGCAGGCCGGGGATTGCTCGATGATCCGGTCGTCCGCGGGCACCGCGGCCAGGTACCCGACCGTCACCACGCGGGCCTGCGGTGCGCGCTCGGCGATCCCGGCGTACACCGCGTCCATGCGCTGGTCGAGAGTCTCGAGCGCGCGGGCGGCCTGCCTGTCGATGACGTCCGAGCACCCGGCGGTGGGATCGAAGCCCTTCGACAGGCTCGCCGTCGCGCCGTCGACGAGCGGCAACAGCTCGGGTGCGGTGTTGGGCCGCAGGGCGCACGCCACGATCACGGCGGCGAAGCCCACGTCATTACCGCCGATCGTCATGGTCACCAGGTCGGTATCGGCGTCGAGGGCGTCGAACTGGGGAGGAGCCCCGGTCCGGCCGACCGCGAGGAAGTCGTCGGCCACCGCGCCACCGCAGCTGGCGTTGACGAACGTGCCCACCCCCAGCTCGCGGGCCACCACGGTGGGGTAGGCGTCGTCGGTGCGCACGCACGCGACGGGACCGGCCCCCCACGCGCCGGGCGCGATCC
>NZ_JAALEC010000573.1:0-2606 GCF_014145205.1 Dietzia sp. DQ11-44 | reverse complement strand
GCGGCGCAGGAGACCCTCGAGGCCAACGTGCTGGCGATGGGATTCACGCCGACCCTCTCCGCCGGGACCCCGGACGGGGACCGACGCCCGGACCGCGACCCCGTGACGGTCGAGATCACCTGGGACATGGGGACGGCCGGAGACGACGAGGCCGACAACGACGAGGCCGACGACGACGAGGCCGGCTCCGACCCGGCCGGCGGGACCCCCGGCACGGAAGGCGCCGCCCGCATCGTCACGACCACCGGCGAGGCGCGGACCACCAGGGTCGGCGAGGACTGGAAGGTCGAGTGGGCGCCGACGATCCTCGACACCCGCCTCGAGCCGGGGGGCACCCTGGCCTTCTCCGAGATCCTGGACTACGACACCTCGGTCCTCGACCGCACGGGCGAACCGCTGCTGCAGTGGACTCCGGTGACCGCGGTGACCCTGGCGCCGGGGGCGGTGGAGTCGGCCGACGCTGTCGCGGCGCTGGTGAACCCCGTGGTGCCGACGATCACCGGGCAGACGATCCGCGAGGGCATGACGGAGGCGGGGGACCAGCCGTACCAGATCGTCGCGCTCCGCCCGTCCGACATCGACCCGATCCGCGAGCAGCTCGCCGCCGTCCCGGGGGTGACGCTCCCTCAAAGCGGGGATCTCATCCGCACCGACCGCAGCCTGACCTCTCCCGCGATCAACAGTCTGCCGACCGCGTGGATGGACGCGATCACCGCAGAAGGCGGCTGGACCGCGGAGATCGTCAATCCCGACGCGGAACCGATCGAGCTCGGCAGCGCCCCGGTGGGCCAGGTCGACGACCTCGTCTCCACGCTGCAGATCTCGATGCAGCGGGCCGCCCAGCAGGCGGTGGACTCCTCCGCCCTGGGCGCCTCGATCGTGGCGATCCAGCCCTCGACGGGCGGAATCCTGGCCGTGGCACAGAACTCCGCCGCCGACCGGCAGGGGCCGGTGTCCATGCAGGGCCGCTTCCCGCCGGGGTCGACGTTCAAGATCGTCACCACGGCCGCGGCGCTCGAGGCCGGCGTCGTGGGCCCGGACGAGGTCGTGCCCTGCCCGGCCTCGGTCACCGTGTCGGGGCGCACGATCCCCAACGACGACGACTTCGAGCTCGGCCCGGTGCCGCTGGAGACCGCCTTCGCCCGGTCGTGCAACACCAGCCAGGCCGTCATCAGCGACCGGCTGACGCCGGAGGCCATGAAGGACACGGCCGCGAAGCTCGGCCTGGGCGTCGGGTTCTTCGCCCCCGGCCTCGGAGCGGACACCTTCACCGGGTCCGTGCCCGTCACCGAGCAGGGCCCGGCCCGCGTGGAAGCGGCGATCGGGCAGGGCGAGGTGTTGGCCAGCCCGTTCGGGATGGCGGTCATGACGGCCTCGCTGGCGAACGGCGGGCGGATGATCCTGCCGCACGTCGTCGACGGGATGACCGGCGACGCCAACGACGCACCGGAACCGCTCGACCCCGGAGTCGTCGACACCCTGCGCCGGTACATGGAGCAGACCGTCCGATCGGGCACCGCGACGGCCGCCAATTCGATCCCCGGACTCGGGGGCAAGACCGGCACGGCCGAGGTCGGCACCGGTCCCGCCCACGGCTGGTTCGTCGGTTCCACCGGGGACATCGCCCTCGCGGTGCTCATCGAGGGAGCCGACTCCTCGGGGCCCGCGGTGTCGATGGCCGCCGGGTTCCTCGGCGCCGCAGGACAGCCCGCACCCCTCGCGCGCGGGTGAGACGGTAGTTTCGCGTCATGCGTCTCCCCCGCCTCCCGCTGTCCGACCTCCCCGTCCCCGGCCTCGCCCGGTTGCCGTTCGTCTCCTCCCCCTCCCCCGCGGACACCAACCGCCGGGTGCTGGTCACCGGCGGGGCGTCGGGTCTCGGTCTGGCGTTGGTCACGGCGTTCCTCGAGCGCGGCGACCGCGTGATGGTCGCGGACCTCGCGGCCACCGACGACCGGCCCGCCTCGGTCCCCGGGGATGCGCGCTATCTGCGTCTGGACGTGCGTTCCGAGGAGGAATGGCAGGCGGCGCGCGCGGAGATCGAGCAGATCTGGGGCGGCATCGACGTGCTGGTCAACAACGCGGGCATCGCCCAGGGCGGCCGCATCGAGTACCTCACCGAGGAGGACTGGCGGCTCATCACGGACATCAACCTGCTGGGTGTGGCGCGGGGCTGCCGCACCTTCGTGCCGATGCTCAAGGCGCAGGGCCACGGGCACCTGGTCAACACGGCGTCTCTCGCCGGGCTCGTACACCCGCCGACCATGGCCTCCTACACGGCGGTCAAGGCGGCCGTGGTGGCGATCTCCGAGACCCTGCGGTGGGAGCTGGAGCCGTTCGGGATCGACGTGTCCGTGCTGTGCCCGTCGTTCTTCCGCACCAACCTGGCCTCGAGCCTCAACTCCTCGGACCCCGCCGCGAGCGGATTCGCGAGCAAGCTCATCGACCGCTCCGAGCGCGGCGCGGACGAGATCGCCGCCGAGGTGATGACCGGTCTGGACGCCAAGGAGTTCCTGATCCTGCCCGACCCGGACGCCCGCAAGGCCTACCGCGGCAAGCGGTTCATGCCCGCCGCGTACGCCAGGACCATGCTCGGGATGGGGCAGAAG
>NZ_JAALEC010000572.1:0-4014 GCF_014145205.1 Dietzia sp. DQ11-44 | reverse complement strand
TGGGGGCTGACGGTCCCGCGGGCCGCCCGTCCCGGTTCCGCCGGGCACGGCCCGAGTCGGCACCGCGCCCGGGGCAAGTACCCTGCGGTGCATGACTCCCTCGCTCCCCCTCCCCTCCACCGTGATGTCCCGCGCCGATCTCGACTTCCTGCTCCACGACTGGCTGCGGGTGTCCGAGCTGTGTGGGCGTGAGCGGTACGCGGACCACTCCCGCGAGACCATCGACGCCGTGGTGGACCTGTCGGCCGAGCTCGCCGAGAAGTACTTCGCCCCGCACAACCGCAAGGCGGACCTCAACGAGCCCAGGCTCGTGGGCGAGGAGGTCGAGCTCATCCCGGAGATCGCCGAGGCGCTGCGCCGCTTCGCCGACGCCGACCTGGTGGGCGCCGCGATGGACGAGCGGGTGGGCGGGATGCAACTGCCCTACACCGCCTACCTGGCGTGCATGGCGTGGTTCTACGCGGCCAACGTCGCCACCGCGGCGTACCCGCTGCTCACCACCGGCAACGCCAACCTGTTGATCGAGCACGGTTCGGACGAGCAGATCGAGCGCTACGTCAAGCCGATGGTCGAGGGCCGGTTCACCGGCACCATGTGCCTGTCCGAGCCGCAGGCCGGCTCCAACCTCGCCGACATCACCACCCGCGCCGAGCCGCAGGACGACGGGACCTACCGGCTGTTCGGGCAGAAGATGTGGATCTCCGGCGGCGAGCACACGATGTCCGAGAACATCGTGCACCTCGTACTGGCCAAGGTGCCCGGTTCGCCGGCCGGTACCCGCGGCATCAGCCTGTTCGTGGTGCCGAAGTACCTGGTCGACGAGGACGGTTCGATCGGGGAGCGCAACGACATCGTGATCACCGGCCTCAACCACAAGATGGGCTTCCGCGGCACGGTCAACACCATGCCCACCCTCGGCCAGGGCATGCACACCCCCGGCGGCCGGCCGGGCGCGGTCGGATACCTCCTGGGCGAGGAGAACACCGGCCTCAAGAAGATGTTCACCATGATGAACGAGGCCCGGCTCGGCGTGGGTCTGGGCGCCACGGCCCTCGGGTACACCGGGTACCTCAAGTCGCTCGATTACGCGCGCAACCGCCCTCAGGGGCGGACCGTCGGTGCCGATCCCTCCTCGCCGCAGGTCATGCTGACCGGGCACGCCGACGTGCGGCGGATGTTGCTGGCCCAGAAGTCCTACGTGGAGGGTGCCCTGGCGCTGGGGCTGTTCTGCGCGAGGCTCGTCGACGACGAGAAGACCGGGTCCCCGGAGGAGGCCGCAGCCGCCACGACGCTGCTGGACGTCCTCACCCCGATCGCCAAGTCGTGGCCGTCGCAGTGGTGCCTCAAGGCCAACGAACTCGCGGTACAGGTACTGGGCGGGGCCGGGTACACGATCGACTACGACGTCGAGCAGCACTACCGCGACAACCGCCTCAACCCGATCCACGAGGGCACGCACGGGATCCAGGCCCAGGATCTGCTCGGGCGCAAGGTCCTCGCCGGGGGCGGTGCCGGACTGGCCGCACTGAGCGAGCGCATCGCCGCCACCTGCGACCGGGCGGATGCGGCAGGCGGCCCGGCCGAGGAGTTCGCCGCGCTGCTCCGACCGCGGGTGACGCGACTGATCGAGGTGACCACCGCACTCGCCGGGCTCGGGGCGACCGACCCGGAGGCGTTCCTGGCCGACGCCACCGAGTACCTCGAGGCCGCCGGTCACATCGTGATCGCCTGGATCTGGCTCGAGCAGGTCCTCGCCCTGGGAGGTCGGATCGACGACGACGCCGACGGGTTCGCCGCCGGGAAGCGGCAGGCCGCGGCGTACTTCCTGCGGCGCGAGCTGCCCGTCGTTGACGCGAAGTTCGACCTGCTGGCCGCGGGCGACCGCACCACCCTGGACATGCGCGACGACTGGTTCTGACCAGCGGTGCCCCCGCCGAGCAGGCGGTCCTCAGCGGGCTGTGGACGATGCGAGCACGCCGTCCAACTCCTCGAACGCCTCGGTCCAGCCGTCGTAGACGCCGTGTTCGGAACCGCGGTCGTCGGGGTGCCGGGCCATGTGGAAGGTCATCAGGGTGCGCCCCTCGCCCGCCTCGGCGAGGTCGACGGTGATGACGGGGACCTCGTCCCCGCGCTCGTCGTCCGGGCTGACCCAGGTGAACCGGAGCCGGTCGGGCTCGCGGACCTCCAGGTATTCGCCCGTGGCCGGCCACTCGCCGCCGTCCGGGTCGATCATGAGGTAGGCGTAGCTGCCACCCACGCGGAGATCGATCGAGACGCTCTCGGCAGGGGTCGTGACCTCGTGCGGGTGCCACCAGCGAGCGGCCAGTGTCGGATCCGTCCACGCGCGCCAGAGGGTCTCGCGCGGGGCGTCGAATGTGCGGGTGATGGTGAATTCCGGGACGGACATGATGTCGTCACTCCTTCGATCGAGGCGTGCGACCTCGATCCGTGGGGTCGGCGTGCCCGGGCCGGATGTCGGTGAGCACGTCGTCGAGTCGGTCGAACTTCTGCTGCCACAGCGCGCGGTTGCGCTCGACCCAGGCAGTGGCGGCGTCCAGCGGTTCCGGCCGGAGCGTGCACACCCGCCACTGGGCGCGCGTGCTTCGCTCGATGAGACCGGAGGTCTCCAACACCCGGAGGTGTTGCGAGATGGCGGGTGCACTGATGTCGAACGGTTCCGACAACTCGCCCACAGTGGCCGGCCCGGCGCTGAGCCGCTCGAGGATCCCACGACGCGTGGGATCGGCGAGCGCCTGGAACACCCGGGACAGCGGATCACCGGCCTTTTTCAATTCACTCATTCCTTAATTAGGCAATAGCTTAATTATGCACCGTGACGCGCCACTGTCAACCCCTCGTCCACGATCACCGCCGGCCGGAACCCTCTCGCGGCGCGGGTGCCGGTGGTCCGGCCGCGGGACCCGACGAGGCCCGGGCCGACGCTCTCGCGTCGACCCGGGCCTCGGTGCTGCCGGAACACTCAGGAGGTCAGGGCCTCCCGGGGTCCAGTGGGATCACTCCTCGGGAACCATGACCTCATCGATGAGGTAGACCGTGGCGTTGGCGGTCTGGACGCCACCACAGATCACGTTGGCACCGTTGACGGTGAGCTCGTCACCGGAGCCCATGACCTCGACGTCCGCGCCGTTCAGCGTGGTCTGCATGCCCTCGATCTCGTCAGGGGTGATCTGTCCCTCGACAACGTGGTAGGTCAGGATGCTGGTGAGCAGCTCGGGATCGGTCTGCAGCGCCTCCATCGTGGCGTCGTCGACCTGCGCGAACGCGTCGTCGACCGGCGCGAACACGGTGTACTCACCGTTGTTGAGCGTGTCGACCAGGTCGACCTCCGGGTTCACCCCGCCCGACACGGCGGCCGTGAGGGTGGTGAGCAGCGGGTTGTTGGAGGCGGCGGTGGCGACCGGCTCCATGGCCATACCGTCGACCGAGCCCGGCCCGTCCGGGTTGGCCTCGGCGTAGTCCGCACACCCGGGACCGACCAGCATGCCGGCCGGCTCCGCCATGGGAGAGGTCTCTTCGGTGGTCATTTCGGAGGTCATGGGGGCGGACGTGGTGCCCTCGGCCTCCATGCCGCCTTCGTCGTCCGCGCAGCCGGCCAGAACGAGGCCGCTCACGGCAGCCGCCGCCGCGATCGATGCCATACGGCGGGAGATCGTCATGCTCATTGTGTTGGTCCTTTCAACAGAGCCTTGCGTGCTGGGTCAAGGGTTCTTCGGCACTGCTGTCGAGACGGATGGGTGGCCCTCAGAAAATTTCTCCGGAACCGTCCGGCGGGGCCCGTGCTCCGAACTCTTGATGTGGACACCACCCAGCCCCGACCCCGTGTGACGGCTCAGATCTCCGCGGGGATCCTCTCGACCGGTATCGCCCTCGCGGTCGGTCACGCGATCGCGGGACTGGTCGCCCCCGGGTCGTCACCCTTCCTGGCGGTGGCCGACTCCGTCGTCGACCGCGCACCCGCGGCCGTCCGCGAGGCGACCATCGACGCGCTCGGGA
>NZ_JAALEC010000571.1:0-3790 GCF_014145205.1 Dietzia sp. DQ11-44 | reverse complement strand
TTTGGATTCGGCGCTGCAGTCGTCGGCGGACATCGACCTCGAGCGACGGGCGGTGCGCTCGGTGTTCTGGGATGCCGACACCGCGATCGCCGCGGATGTGCGGCGTCTCTACCTCCGCGGAGAGGACGGCCGACGCCTGCTCGACGTGGTCCGCGCGGCCTACGAGTTGGGCGGGCCGGAGTTGCTCGGTCCGTTGCTGCGGGGCCGAGTGCGCGGTCGGGCGCCGGGACGGCTGCGGGTGCCGGCGGGCGCAGCCTGGCGACTCCTCGAGGCCTACGCGACCAGGGAAGGCACGCTCGCCCGCGTGCCGGGCGTCTACGAGTTCGACATCGCCGGAGCGATTGGCTTCCGCGAACTAGGGTACGGCGCCCCGACCGACGGAAAGCCCCTCGACCCCGCACTCACGTATGCGCCGCTCGCACCTCTGTTTCCCGGGTTCGACGCGGAACCGGTCGACCTGGGTCGAGAGGTATCCCGCTTCACCTGGCCGATGGTCCTTCTCAGCGGCACCAGGGACCTCCGCACCCCTCCGGACATCGCCGACCGCGTGGCGTCGATCGCCCCGGACGCGGCGGTCACCCGAATCGAGAACGGCCACAGTGCGCTGGACACCCACCCCGCGGCGCTGATGAGGGCACTCGACCACCTGGTCACGGGTAGGCACGCCGCGCTTCCCGGCCAGGGCGAGGCGTTGAACGCCCTCCCCCGCCGAGGCGTCTCAGCCCGGTTCCCGACACTGCTCGAGGGTCTGGTGGGACACACGGAGACCTGATCCGTCCGTGGAGCGGCAGGGACCCGTCATGTTCGTCGTGCGTTGTGCGTCGTTCGCCGCGCGACGCCGACCGCGCTCAGGCGTCGTCGGCCTGACGCGGCAGGACCACGACCGGGGACCGCGAGTGCGCGACCACGTGCTGACTCACAGAGCCCATGAGCAGCCCCCGGAAACCACCCCACCCCCGGCTCCCCACCACCACGAGCCGGGCATCCCGCGAGGCCGCGACGATCGCCTCCGCAGGGTGGCCGCGGAGGACGGTCTGGTCGACGCGGGCGTCGTCACCCAGGGTGTCCCTCACGGCGTCCGCGAGCATCGCCCGCGCCCTCTCCTCCAGAATCGACGGGTCCACCCACCCGGCCATCGCGTACGGGCCGACGACGGCGGGGGTCTCGACGGCGGCCAGGGCGATCAGGGGCGCCCCGACCGAGCTCGCGTACTCCGCGGCCCAGGCCAGGGCCTTCAGGGAGTCGGGTCCCCCGTCGACCCCGACTACGACCGGCTGTGCATCCATTGGTCGACCTCCTCGGTGACACCGTCGTCGGTGCACCCGGCGTCAGGCCGGATCCGGCGACACCCCCACCGTAACCCCGCGGCCACCATGCCGCGCGGTCGTGGGCGAGAAATCCAGGCCGACCGTGCAGGTCGCCGACGACACGAGCCCTCGCGCCGCTCGGCTCACGCGAGCTCGACGATCTCCATGTATTCCTGGCTCCACAGGTCCTCGGTCCCGTCGGGCAGGATGATTACCCGCTCGGGCTCCAGGGCCTCCACGGCGCCCGGGTCGTGGGTGACCAGGACGACCGCGCCCTCGTAGCTGCGCAGGGCGTCGAGGACCTGCTCGCGCGAGATCGGGTCGAGGTTGTTGGTGGGCTCGTCGAGCAGCAGCACGTTGGCGGCCGAGGAGACCAGTCCCGCCAGCGCCAGACGCGTGCGCTCACCACCGGACAAGGTGCCGGCGGGCTGCTCGAGCTGGGGGCCGGTGAACATGAACGCGCCCAGCAGGCTGCGCAGGTCCTGTTCCCCGGCGTCGGGGGCGGCGTGGCGGATGTTGTCCCACACGCTGGCGTCCATGTCGAGGGTGTCGTGCTCCTGGGCGAAGTAGCCCACCTTCAGGCCGTGGCCGGAGACGACGCCGCCCTCACCGTCGGTGCGCTCGACCCCTGCGAGGAGCTTGAGCAGGGTGGTCTTGCCGGCGCCGTTGTATCCCAGCACCACCACCCGGCTGCCCTTGTCGATCGCCAGGTCGACCCCGGCGAAGACCTCGAGGGAGCCGTACATCTTGGTCAGGCCCTTGGCGAACATCGGGGTCTTGCCGCACGCGGCCGGGGTGGGGAACTTGATGTGCGCCACCTTGTCGGCCACACGCACCGCGTCGAGCTGGTTCATCATGGTCTCGGCGCGGCGGATCATCTGCTTGGCGGAGGCGGCCTTGGTGGCCTTGGCGCCCAGCTTGGCGGCCTGCGTCTTGAGGGCCGAGGCCTTCTTCTCGGCGTTCGCGCGCTCGCGGCGGCGCCGGGCCTCATCGGTGGCGCGGGCGTCGAGGTACTTCTGCCACCCCATGTTGTAGGCGTCGATCTCACCGCGCACCGCGTCGAGGAACCACACCCTGTTGACCACGGCCTCGAGCAGCTCGACGTCGTGGGAGATGATGATCAGCCCGCCCTCGTGCTTCTCGAGGAACGAGCGCAGCCAGGTGATCGAGTCGGCGTCGAGGTGGTTGGTGGGCTCGTCCAGCAGCAGCATGGTCTGCGACTTGCCCGCCCCGTCGGACGCGGCGAACAGGATCCGGGCCAACTCCACCCGCCTGCGCTGACCGCCCGACAGCGTGCCGAGGTTCTGGGTGAGGATCCGCTCCTCGAGCCCGAGACTGTTGCAGATGCGGGCGGCCTCGCTCTCGGCCTCGTACCCACCCCGCGCGGAGAACTCGTCCTCGAGCCGTCCGTACTTCCGCACGGCCCGGTCCATCGCCGCGTCGTCCGGGGCGGCGACCATCTCGTCCTGCGCCTCGGTCATCTGGAGCATCAACACGTCGAGTCCGCGGGCCGACAGGACCCGGCTGCGGGCGAGCTGATCCATGTTGCCCTCGCGGGGATCCTGCGGCAGGTACCCCACGTCGCTGGTCGAGACGACCGTGCCCGCGTACGGCTCACCTTCGCCGGCGAGGATCCTCATCGTCGTCGTCTTACCGGCGCCGTTCCGGCCCACCAGACCGATCCGGTCGCCGGGCTGGACCCGCAACGAGGACCCGTCCATGTGGAGCAGGGTGCGCACGCCGGCGCGCACCTCCAGGTCGTCGATGGTGATCACGTGCGCGGGTACCTCGTCTGATATCGGGGGGAATCGGGCCGACCCGCCACTCTACCTGCGGTGCGACACGCGGGACGAGTCCGGTGACCTGGGTCTCCGCCCGGCCCGGGTCCGCCCGTCACCCCGACCGCGCCCTCACGCGGCCATGCTCTCATCCGGCCCTGCGCCCGTACAGGTTCTGGACGCTGCGGCCGATCCGTCCCCGGTCGTCGGACAGGAGCGTGTCGGTGATGACGCCGCGACCGGGGCCGCCCACCGTCTCGGAGTCCAGATGCACCCACCCCGGTTCCGGTTCCCGGTGCAGCGAGACCACCAGGTCACAGTTGACCGCCGGATGAGTGAGCGGGTCGGTGGCCAGGGAGATCCCGCTCGCCGAGTCCGCCACCAGGATCGTGTGCTGCCACCCGGTCATCGATTCGCCCTCGAGCAGGTCGAGCCGGCTCCGACCCCACGCGCGGGCCGGCCCCAGGGCGTCCCCGTCGCCGTGGTCGAACGAGAAGTCCACCACGGACAGGTATCCGTCCGCGTACGCGAAGGACATCATCGCCCCCCGTTCGCGCGGGGCGTCCGGCACCTCGGGACCGGTGTGGTCGCCGTGCACCGGGAAGTCCTCCGGAGTCGACCGCATCCGCCATCCGCGGGCCACCAGGGCGGGCCGCCCGCCTGCGGAGGCGGTGGCCTCGAGCAGCTCCACGCTGCGGCCGGGCC
>NZ_JAALEC010000570.1:0-1566 GCF_014145205.1 Dietzia sp. DQ11-44 | reverse complement strand
GGCGGGCCTGCGGGTCGCGGTCGCCCTAGCCGCGCTGGTGGCCACCGGGTCGTGGGTCGTCCAGGCCTCGCCCGAGTACGCCGCGGCCGCGGGCGCGAACCAACGGGCGGGCAGGATGGTCGACAGTCACGATCTGCGGGCCTTCGACTGGCTCTCCGAGCAGCCACAGGCGTATTCGGGCCTGATCTACACCAACCCGGACGAGGGGTCGGGGTGGATGTACGCCACCAACGGGCTGCCCTCGACCGCACGCCACTACCTGCAGTCGGGCTCCACCGCACCGCTCACCACCCACTTGTTCTTCAGCATGGACCGGGCCGGGACCGACCCGAGGGTCGACGCCGCTCTCGACGAACTCGGCGTGACCTACGTGTACGTCAGCCCGCCCAATTACTGGGGATTCCAGAAGCCCAACGACCACCTGCTCCGGCTCGACCAGACCCCGGGCCTGGTCAAGGTCTACTCGGACTCCCAGGTGCGGATCTTCGCGGTCCGTGCCGCCTTCACCGAGGCCGAGCTCGCCCGGATCCTGGCCGACTCGCCGTTCCCGCCCGATGGACGTACGCCGCTGACCCGCGCCACCGCGCTGTACGGACGGGAGTGAGCGGGCCGGCCCGGGCCGGGTCGTATCCTTGGAGCTGTTGTCCGACAGGGCGCCGCGGCGGGTTCGCCGCACATCGGGAGGGGATCTGAATGAGGGCACTCGTGACGGGTGGGGCCGGGTTCATCGGGTCGACCCTGGTGGACCGCTTGCTGTCCGAGGGACACGAGGTGACGGTCGTCGACGACCTGTCACGGGGTCGGCTGGAGAACCTCACGAGCGCCCGCGAGGCCGGTTCGCGGTTCACCTTCCGGCAGGTGGACCTGACCGACCCCGCGATCGGGGACCTGGTGGCGGACCTCGCCCCGGAGGTCGTGTTCCACCTGGCCGCGCAGATCGACGTCCGCCTGTCGGTGGAGGACCCGGTGCATGACGCCGAGGTCAACGTGGTGGGCACCGTCCGGCTGGCCGACGCCGCCCGACGGGCCGGGGTGCGGCGGATCGTCTTCACCTCCTCGGGGGGATCGATCTACGGACCCGTCACCGACCTGCCGGTGGCCGAGTCTCGGCCGGTGGACCCGATGAGCCCCTACGCGGCGGGCAAGGTCGCGGGCGAGGTCTACCTGGAGATGTTCGCCAAGCTGTACGGCATCGAGTGGGCGGGCGTGGCGCCGGCCAACGTGTACGGGCCGCGTCAGGACCCGCACGGCGAGGCCGGGGTGGTGGCGATCTTCGCCCAGCGACTACTGGCCGGGGAGCAGACCCGGGTCTTCGGGGACGGGGGCAACACCCGGGACTACGTGTTCGTCGACGACGTGGTGGACGCCTTCGTTCGCGCCGCGACCGTTCCGGCCGCCGCCGGACTGCGCTTCAACGTGGGCACCGGAATCGAGACCAGCGACCGCGAACTGCACACCCTGGTGGCCGCGGCGGCGGGATCGGGGGACGACCCCGAGTACGCACCCGCGCGTCTGGGGGACGTCGCACGCTCGGCGCTGGACGCCGGCCGCGCCGCCGATGTGCTG
>NZ_JAALEC010000569.1:0-1693 GCF_014145205.1 Dietzia sp. DQ11-44 | reverse complement strand
GCGCGCACAGGACGGTGACCCCGACGCCTTTGACGTGTTGATCGACCGCCACCAGGGTCGCCTGTTCCGCATCGCCTACCTGGTGTTGGGGGACCGGCAGGACAGCGAGGACGTGGTCCAGGAGTCGCTGCTCACCGCGTGGAAGCGGCTGCATCTCCTGGACGACCCGGATGCGGTGCGGAGCTGGCTGTCCCAGATCTGCTCGCGTCGGGCGACCGACATCGCCCGCCGCCGGGCCCGCCGCTCCACCGACGCCCAGCCGCCCGAGCTCCTGAACGTCCACCGCGACGAGGGCCCCCGGTCCGACCCCGCGCAGACCACCGTGGTCAACGCGCAGATGCAGGCCCTGGCCCGGGTGCTCGGGACGATGGACCCGGATCTGCGGTCCTGCTGGACACTGCGCGAGATCGACGGCATGTCCTATCGGGAGGTCGCGTCCGCGCTCGACATCACCGAGTCCACCGCACGGGGCCGCCTCGCGCGTGCCCGCACGCACGTGATCGAATATATGAAGGAATGGCGGTGAACACCATGGACGGATCCTCCGGACCCGGTGGACCCGACGACGCCGAGGCCACCCGGCACTATCTCGATCAGATCAGTGCCCTGCACCGCGACTGGGACGAGCTCGAGAGCCGGGGCGACGACTCCGTGCAGCTGTCCGGTCGGGCGAGGTCGGCACTGGCGGAGGCCGTCCGCGCGGATGCCCGACACGGCGCGCGGGTGCAGATGCCTCCCACCGACATCGGCCCCTACTCGCTGACCGAACTCGCCCTGCGGACACTGATCCGCGACACCGTCGACGGCGTCCCGGGGGTGCTGAGTCTGCGGACCACCGTCGACCACGATCCGGTCGAGGGCTGGGGTACCCGCGGTCTGCCCCGCCGCATCGCGTGCCGCGTCTCGTTCGCGGCGTCGACCCCGGATCTGCCCGCCCTGGCGGACGCGGTCCGACAGGCGGTGCGTGGTGCGTGCGCCCGCGAATTCGACCTCGTCGACCTGGTGGTCGACGTCCACATCGAGGATCTTCATGAGAACTGAGCCGACGGCAGCGGAGTTGATCGACCTGGTGGTCGCCGTCCCCGGGGTCAACGGGATAGAACCCGGCATCGGCACCTCACTGCGGGCGCTCGATGCCCGCATACGGCGGGCCGGCCCGGTCCTGAGTCACTTCGGTCTCCACGTCGACCGCGACGGCAACAGGGTCACCGTCGAGGTGAGCCTGGACCCCTCCCGACCGGTCAGGCAGAGCGTGCGGGAGATCCAGTCGGTCCTGCGGGACGCCCTGGGTGCCTCGGTGCCGGTCGGTACCGAGCTCGAGGTGCGGGTGCAGTCGCTCCACCGGGGCTGAGCCCGCGGCGCGTGCGTCCGGCGCGCACACCGTTGGCGATCACCAGGATCTCCGCGAGCTCGTGCACCAGCACGACCGCGGCCAGCCCCAGGACGCCGGCCAGCGCCAACGGCACCAGCCCGATGATGATCGCCAGCGAGAGCCCGATGTTCTGCAGCATGATCCGGCGGGAGCGGCGGGCGTGCTGCAGCGCCCGGGGCAGGTGCCGCAGGTCCTCGCCGAGGAGGGCCACGTCGGCCGTCTCGATCGCGACGTCGTTGCCCATCGCCCCCATCGCGATCCCCAGGTCCGCGGTCGCCAGGGCGGGGGCGTCGTTGACGCCGTCGCCGACCATCGCCGTCG
>NZ_JAALEC010000568.1:0-2773 GCF_014145205.1 Dietzia sp. DQ11-44 | reverse complement strand
GGCGGACGGCCGCACCTTCGGCACCTACGACCCCGCCACCGGCGCCGAGATCACCCAGGTCGCGCACGGCGGACCCGAGGACGTCGACCGGGCCGTCGCCGCCGCGCGCCGCGCCTTCGACGACGGCGCGTGGGCGACCATGAAGCCCAACCAGCGCGAGCAGATCCTGTGGCGCATCGGCGACCTGCTGGACGCCAAGGCCGAGCTGTTCGGGCAGATCGAGGCCCTGGACAACGGCAAGTCCGTCGCGATCGCCACCGCCGTGGACGTGGCGTGGGCGGCCGACGTGTTCCGCTACTACGCCGGCTGGTCCACCAAGATCGAGGGCTCCACGGTCAACGTGTCGATGCCGTTCGCCGGCGACAAGCAGTTCCACGCCTACACCCAGCGCGTCCCCGTGGGCGTGTGCGGCCAGATCATCCCCTGGAACTTCCCGCTGCTCATGGCGGCGTGGAAGCTCGCCCCCGCCCTGGCCACCGGCAACACCCTGGTCCTCAAGCCGGCCGAGCAGACTCCGCTGACCGCGCTGCTGCTGGGCGAGGTCATCGCCGAGGCCGGCGTGCCCGCCGGCGTGGTCAACATCGTCACCGGCTTCGGCGACGCCGGCGCCGCGATCTCCGCCCACGACGACGTGGACAAGGTGGCCTTCACCGGCTCCACCGAGGTGGGCAAGCTGATCGTCGACGCCGCCAAGGGCAACCTCAAGAAGGTCTCCCTCGAGCTGGGCGGCAAGAGCGCCAACATCGTCTTTGCCGACTGCGACTTCGACGCCGCCGTCGCCGGATCCGTGGCCGCGTGGATGTTCAACCACGGCCAGGCCTGCACCGCCGGCACCCGCCTGTACGTCGAGGACTCCATCTACGAGAAGTTCACGCAGGCCGTCGCCGACGCCGCCGCCCAGGCCACCATCGGACACGGCCTGGACCCCGCCACCGAGCTCGGCCCGCTGGTCGACCAGGACCAGTTCGACAAGGTCTCCTACTACCTCCGCGCCGGCATCGAGGACGGCGGGCGGGCCCTCACCGGCGGCGGCCGACACGGCGACACCGGCTACTTCGTCCAGCCGACCGTGTTCGTGGACGTCGAGCCCGACCACCGGGTGGTGACGGACGAGATCTTCGGCCCCGTCGTCTCGGCCCTGCGGTTCACCGACGTCGACGACGCGGTCCGGCAGGCCAACGACTCGATCTACGGCCTGGCCGCCGGGGTGTGGACGAAGGACATCTCCAAGGCCCACAAGGTCGCCAGCCGCCTCCACGCGGGCTCGGTCTGGGTCAACCAGTACAACGGCTTCGACACCGCCATGCCGTTCGGCGGGTTCAAGCAGTCCGGCTGGGGCCGCGAGCTGGGCCAGGGTGCACTGGACCTCTACACGCAGACCAGGTCGGTCAACATCCAGCTCTGACCTGGTCCGGGTCGGACTCCCTCCGACCCCCGGGACCGGGACCCGGCGTCCCCGTGACTCGTCCGGGGACGCCGGTGACTCCCCTTCTCTGCGACCTCTCCTGTCGTCCCACACCCCTTGCCCACCCGCCCCGTCCACACCCCCTCTCCACTTCCGATCACCCGCTCCCCCGAAAGGAACACCGCCGTGAAGACCAAGGCAGCAGTACTGTTCGACCTCCACCAGCCGTTCGAGATCATCGAGCTCGACCTGGACGATCCCGGCCCCGGCGAGGTCCTCATCAAGTACACGGCCGCAGGCCTGTGCCACTCCGATCTGCACCTGTCCGACGGCTCGCTCCCGCCGCGCTTCCCGATCGTCGGCGGGCACGAGGGCGCCGGCGTCATCGAGGCCGTGGGCGTGGGCGTCACCAAGGTCAAGCCGGGCGACCACGTGGTGTGCTCCTTCATCCCCAACTGCGGCACCTGCCGGTACTGCTCGACCGGGCGACAGAACCTCTGTGACATGGGTGCCACGATCCTCGAGGGGCACATGCCCGACGGCACCTTCCGCTTCCGCTCGGGCGGCAAGGAGTTCGGTGCCATGTGCATGCTCGGCACCTTCTCCGAGCGCTCGGTGATCTCCCAGCACTCGGTGGTCAAGGTCGACGACTGGCTGCCGCTCGACAAGGCCGTCCTGGTGGGCTGCGGCGTGCCCTCCGGCTGGGGCACCGCCACCTATGCGGGCAACGTGCGCCAGGGCGACACCGTGGTGATCTACGGCATCGGCGGGCTCGGCATCAACGCCGTCCAGGGCGCCGTCCACTCGGGGGCCCGCCACGTCGTGGTGGTGGACCCCGTCCAGTTCAAGCGCGACGAGGCCCTCAAGTTCGGCGCCACCCACGCGTTCGCCGACGCCGCCGAGGCCCACGCCGAGGTGGAGAAGCTCACCTGGGGCCAGATGGCGGACCAGGCGCTCATCCTGGTGGGCACCGTCGACGAGCAGGTCGTCTCGAGCGCCTTCGACGTGATCGGCAAGGGTGGCACCGTGGTGATCACCGGCCTGGGCAACATGACCGACAAGACCGTCCAGGTCAGCGGCACCGTGATGGCGCTGTTCGGCAAGACCATCACGGGCACCCTGTTCGGTTCGGCCAACCCGCAGTACGACATCGTCAAGCTGCTGCGCCTGTACGACGAGGGCAAGCTCAAGCTGGACGAGCTCATCACCACCACCTACTCGCTCGAGCAGGTCAACGAGGGCTACCGGGATCTGCAGGACGGCAAGATCATGCGCGGCGTGATCATCCACGACGCCTGACCCGTCGCCACCCGACCGGCGCGGCCGACGACTGCGCGCGCCGCCCCGATCCCGGGGTGGCGCGCGCAG
>NZ_JAALEC010000567.1:0-2595 GCF_014145205.1 Dietzia sp. DQ11-44 | reverse complement strand
GCCCCCGCTCATCGAGCGGGGGCCGCCTCGTCGTCGGCCGATCTCGTGGTCGGTCGGCCTCGTGGTCAGTCGTGGTCAGTCGTGGGACGTGGTCACTCGTGGGCCGTGGGCACCGCACGGAAGCCACCGTCGAGCACCACGAGCGGATCGCCGGGATCCTCCTCGTCGAACCAGGCGTCCAGCAGCCGCGCGACCACCAGGACGTGGTCGCCCGCCGGGACGAGACGATCGAGGGCGACCCGGAGTCGCGCCCGCCCGCCGTGGAGGAGCGGTTCACCGGTCTCGGCCCGGGTCCACAGGGAGTGGTCGGCGAACCGGAGGTGGGAGGGGCCGGCGAACCGGAGCGCGAGTGATCGGTCGGCCTCGCCCAGCAGGTGGATCACCGCGGTCCGGGCGTCGAGCACCGCCGCCAGGCTGGACGACGAGATCCCGACGTTGAAGCTCACCAGGGCGGGCCTCGACGACAGGCTGGACGGTGATGACGCGGTGAACCCCACCGGCCCGTCGGCGCCGTCGAGGGTGATGATCGTGACGCCGGCGGGATGCATACGCATCGCACGCCGGTGGGTCTCCGCCGGGACGGACTGGTGAGCGGTGGACAGGCTTCGTTCGGTCATACGAGAAGTCTGTGGGGGTCCGCTACGGATGTCGAACATTACTGTCGCGGTGACCGGAAAGGGTCAGGACACCGACAGCAGCCTCGACGGCAGCGCGCTCGTGGGGTCGGCCGAGATGGTGTCGAGCGCCACCGCCATGGCCGCCAGCTGCTGGATCCGCCCGCCCGCCGTCGACACCCTGAGTTCGGGTGCCCCGCCGGCGAGAGGGGTCTCCCGTGAGGCTCTCAGGATGGGTCCCAGGTAGCGCGGGTGGTCCGTGAAGGCCTGTCCACAGAGCACCACCGAATCCGGCCGAGTGATGGCCGAGACCAACCCGACCAGGCGGCCGAGGATGGTCGCCCGCTCGACGAGGATCGCGTCGGCCACCGGGTCACCGTGTGCCCGGGCCGCGAGCTCCGGCACCGACCCGACGGTGATCCCGCGGGCGGCCGCAGCCCGGACCAGTCCGGAATCGCCCACCACGTCCAGGAGGCCACCGCCGCGGTCGTCGAGGTAGGTGGTCGGCCCCACGGGGAGGTGGGCGAGTTCCGCCGAGCCGGCCCGTGGCAGGTGCACGGCGCCGTCGATCACGAGGGCGGAGCCCAGATGCTCCCGCGCGTAGACGACCAGCGTCGTGCCCGTGTGGGACTCGTGCCCCACGAGCAGCTCCGCCGCGGCCATCGCCTCGACGTGGGGGGCCACGGAGAAGGGCACCCCGATTCGATCGGCGAACAGGTCCGCCACCGGAACGTCCCGCCACCCCAGCAGGTCGTGGTCGATCCTGCCCGGCGCGGTGATCCTCGCGGCCGTGGCCACGCCGCCCCAGACCAGCCGGCGGTCCCGGTGGCCGTCGAGGAGCCGGAACGCGATCGCGGACAGCTCGTCCGCGATCACCTCCGGATCCCGGCCCGGGGTGGGGATCGCGTACTCGGACAGGATCCGGCAGGCGAGATCACTGATGGCGACCACGCACCGGCTGAGGCCGATGTGGACGGCCACCACCACGGGCCCGGCGGGATCGATCTCCACGGGGATGCTCGGCCGGCCCACGGAACCGTCGTGCATGAGTTCGGGTCGCTCGCGGATGACCCCGGAGGACAGCAGCGCTGCCGTGGCTCGGCTGACCGTCGCCACCGACAGGCCCGTGGACGCGGCCACCTCCGGACGGGTCACCGGCCCCCGGAACCGGATCGTGCGCATGACCCTGGCCGAGCTCACGTCGGACAAACGCAGGTCAGGGGCGGGTGATCGGGGTGTCATGGGGGAGAGGGTACCACAGCCTATAGACCGATCGGTCTACTCGTGTAATGGGTTTCCTTCCCGGTGACGGCAATTGTGGCCCCCCGTCTCCGTCCGGTCGCACGATGTGTCGGTCCGCACTCCGACCCGAGACACCTCAGGAGCCGTCCGTGGCCACCGACCCGACTCATCCGAACCCCGACCAGACTGGGTTGCACTTCCACTGGTTCCTGCCCACCTACGGGGACTCGCGCAACCTCGTGGCCGGGGGGCACGGCACGCTGATGTCGGGGGACCGTCCGGCGACCCTGCCGTATCTGCGGCAGATCGTCGCGGCGGCCGAGCACAACGGGTTCGAGTCCCTCCTCACTCCCACCGGCGCCTGGTGCGAGGACGCGATGATCACCACCGCACTGCTCGCCGAGTCGAGCGACAGCATCAAGTTCCTCGTGGCGCTGCGCCCGGGGCTCATGAGTCCCACCCTCGCCGCGCAGATGGCGACCACCTTCCAGTGGCAGACCGGTGGCCGCCTGCTCCTCAACGTGGTCACCGGAGGGGAGTCCCGCGAGCAACGCGCCTATGGGGACTTCCTGGACAAAGAGGCCCGATACGCCAGGGCGGACGAGTTCCTCGAGATCGTCCGAGGACTCTGGGATTCGGAGAGCCCGCTCTCCTACAGCGGTGACCACCTCGCCGTCGTCGATTCCGTCCTGGCGCGTCGACCGGAACCGGCGCCGCCGATCTTCTTCGGCGGCTCCTC
>NZ_JAALEC010000566.1:0-1283 GCF_014145205.1 Dietzia sp. DQ11-44 | reverse complement strand
AGCGGGCACGCGGACCGGGTGGGGGTGCGCATCGATCCGGCCGGGCCCGTCCCCCGGTCGAGCACCCGCGAGATCCCCAGCGAGGGCATGGTGCGGGGCGCGGTGCAGGTCCCGGCCGACGGGTCGCCGGTCGTGTTCGGGCCGGACCACCCGGTCACGGGCGGCTACCCGGTGATCGGGGTGCTGACCTCGCGGTCGTCGGACGCACTGTCCCAACTCCTACCGGGAGCGCCGGTGAGCTTCCGGAGGGTGTCGGAGTGACCGACTAGGGTGTGCCAGGCGGAACCAAGTACCCTGGACCGTTGGTGTGCGCGGAAATCACTGCCTGCGGGCAGGTTTTCGTCCCTCACCGAAAGACGACTCTCTTCGAGGTGAAAGCAGACCATGTCAGCGATCGTCCTGATCGGCGCCCAGTGGGGCGACGAGGGCAAGGGGAAGGCCACCGACATCCTGGGCGGCCGCGTCGAGTACGTGGTCAAGCCCAACGGCGGGAACAACGCCGGCCACACCGTGGTGGTGGGCGGAGAGAAGTACGAGCTCAAGCTCCTCCCCGCCGGGATCCTCTCGCCCACCGCCGTGCCCGTGATCGGCAACGGCGTGGTGGTCAACCTCGAGGCGCTGTTCGAGGAGATCGACGGCCTCGAGGCCCGCGGCGCCGACACCTCGCGGCTGCGCATCTCCGCCGACGCCCACCTGGTGGCCCCGTACCACCAGGCGCTGGACAAGGTGACCGAGCGGTTCCTGGGCAAGAAGGCCATCGGTACCACCGGCCGCGGCATCGGCCCCACCTACGCCGACAAGGTCTCGCGGGTGGGGATCCGCGTGCAGGACGTCTTCGACGAGTCCATCCTGCGGCAGAAGATCGAGGGCGCGCTGCACCTCAAGAACCAGATCTTCGTGAAGATCTACAACCGCCGCGCGGTCGAGGTCGAGGAGATGGTCGAGTACTTCCTCTCCTACGCCGACCGGCTGCGGCCCATGGTCAGCGACACCACCCTCATGCTCAACCAGGCCCTGGAGCGCGGCGAGTCCGTGCTGATGGAGGGCGGCCAGGCCACCATGCTGGACGTCGACCACGGCACCTACCCGTTCGTCACCTCGTCCAACCCCACCGCCGGCGGCGCCTGCGTGGGGTCGGGCGTCGGGCCGACCAAGATCACCCACTCGCTGGGCATCGTCAAGGCGTACACCACGCGAGTGGGCGCCGGGCCGTTCCCGACCGAGCTCTTTGACAAGTGGGGCGAATACCTGCAGGTCACCGGCGGCGAGGTGGGCGTCAACAC
>NZ_JAALEC010000057.1:0-10751 GCF_014145205.1 Dietzia sp. DQ11-44 | reverse complement strand
ACCTACTCGTGCACCAGCCCCGTTCGCCACTCGCATGCCCTGTTTGCCACCGTCCCGTGCTGTGTCCGATGAGTCACCCATTGCCCACACTCCCCAAAGTTAGCTCGACCGTACTATAATTAGTACATGCGTACTAACGATGGGTCGGCTGGCGAGGGGCGGGGCACCGTCGGTGGCCGTGCCCGACGCGATCAGATCGAGCGTGCGGCTGCTGAGGTGCTTGCTGATGTCGGCTACGGCGCCGCGTCCGTCGCTCTCATCGCGAGGCACGCGGGGGTCAGCAAAGGCGTCATCACCTATCACTTCCCGAGCAAGGATGAACTGCTGCGCCGGGTGGCGCTACGCCTGTTCCAGGAATGCGCGGCCCATATCGCCGCATGTACCAATGGCGCGGCGACTCCTGCAGATCGACTGCGCGCAGGGATCAGCGCCGAGCTGGAGTTCTTCTCCTCTCGCCGCATCGAGTTCCGTGCGATGGCGGAAGTCATGGCCAATCACCGCGATGCCGGCTTCGTCCACGCGTTCAACGATGTCTCCGCCGCGGAAACCGAAGCTCTTGCGGACCTCCTGGTGGAAGGTCAGGCGCTGGGCCAGTTCAGAGCGTTTGATGCCGACGAATTCTCCCACCTGATCAGCTCGGCCAAGAACGGGCTGCTCGACCGATGGGCGGCCGACGACACCCTGAATCTCGAATCAGCATCAGCGGCGATGATCGACTTCGTCGAAAGTGCTGTTCTCGCCCGCTGAGGAGCCAATCTTCGTAACCAGGGGAGAAATCGCTAGCCGTCGTGACGCATTGCGTCGTCGGCACCGACGGACCACCGTCTCGAGCGGCATCAAGCGGCATCAAGCGGCGTCGAGGTACAGGTAGTCCTCCCAGTACGGGCCGATCTCCCGGAGCTGGGAGACGAGCCGCCACGTCCGGCCCCTCGGCGCCACCAACGGCACCCGCAGTTCCCACCCCAACTCCGAGAGGAGCTTGTCTGCCTTCCGGTGATTGCACGGCGCGCAGGAGGCCACACAGTTCTCCCACACGTGTTCGCCCCCGCGGCTGCGCGGGATCACGTGGTCGACCGTGGTCGCACGGGCATTGCAGTACCCGCACCGGTGAGAGTCGCGATGCATCAGTGCCGCCCTCGTCATGGGCACCTGCGCCCGGTACGGGATCCGGACGTACTCGCGGAGCATGATCACCGAGGGCACTCGAACGGCCGTGTAGACCGATCGGACCAGGATCTCGTTCGGGTGATCGTGGACCACCACCGCTTTGCCCCGGAGCAGCATCACCACGGCGCGGCGGGCGGGGAGGGCGGTGAGGGCCTCGTATCCCGCATTGAGCAGCAGGACTCGGGGCGCAGCGGCTAGCGGGACGTGCGGGTCCGGGACAGGCTCAAGCCGACCAGGGGGTCGTGACCCCGGTTGTCGGTACTCCGAATTCTCGCGCACGGCTGTGCCCATGGTCGGTCTCCGCTCGTCTGCTCCGAGCCCAGTGCAGCACTGTCAACCGGGCCCGTAGTGAACCTCGCCTGCAACGATGATGCACCCTCGATGAACACTTCGCGCGCGATCACTGCGTACCGGTTGTCCGCGCCGTTCTCCGGCCGTCGCCGACGGGTGGTGGATCGGACCCCCGGGCGGATCCCACGGGCATGATGGGGAGCATGAGCAGCACTACCTTCTATGACGAGATCGGCGGCGCGGAGACGTTCCGGAAGCTGGTCCACGAGTTCTACCTGCGGGTCGCCGACGACCCGGTGCTGCGCCCGCTGTACCCGGAGCAGGACCTGGGTCCGGCCGAGGACCGCATGCGGATGTTCCTCGAGCAGTACTGGGGTGGCCCCACCACCTACTCGGAGCAGCGCGGTCACCCCCGGCTCCGGATGCGCCACAACCCCTTCCGTGTGGACCGCGCCGCCCACGACGCCTGGCTCACGCACATGCTCGCCGCGGTGGACACGATCGACCGCGAGACCATGGACGACGAGCACCGGGCGGCGATGGTGGAGTACCTCACCCGCGCCGCCGCGATGATGGTCAACACCCCGGAGGACATGTGACGTCCCCGGCCCACGCCACTCGGCCGTGGGAGGACATGGTCCTCTACCAGATCTACCCGCGCTCCTTCGCCGACTCCGACGGGGACGGCACTGGCGATCTACAGGGCGTGATCGACCGCGTCGGATACCTGGAGTTGCTCGGCGTGGACGGGGTGTGGCTGTCCCCCATCATGCGCTCCCCCGGCGCCGATCACGGCTACGACGTCTCCGATCCGCGGGACGTGGATCCGTTGTTCGGAGACGTCGAGACGCTTCGGCGGCTGGTGGAGGCGCTGCACGCCGCGCGCATGGTCCTGATCATGGACCTGGTCCCCAACCACACGAGCATCGAGCACCCGTGGTTCGCCGCCGCGGTCGCGGCCGGCCCCGGTAGCCCCGAGCGCGAGCGGTACTTCTTCCGCGACGGTCTCGGCGAGGACGGCTCCCGTCCGCCCAACAACTGGCCGTCCGTCTTCGGCGGCCCCGCCTGGACCCGCGTCACCGAGCCCGACGGCACAGCCGGGCAGTGGTACCTCCACCTGTTCGCCCCGGAGCAACCGGATCTGGATTGGTCGCACCCCGACGTGGGCGACGACCTGGACGAGACCCTGCGCTTCTGGCTCGACCTGGGAGTCGACGGATTCCGGATCGACGTGGCGCACGGTTTTGCCAAACCGGACGATCTGGCCGACCTGCCGGACGATGTGGAGATCGCCCAGCTCGTCGTCGACGAGCGCGACGCACGGTGGGACCGACCCGGCGTCCACGACGTCCACCGGCGGATCCGCGCGGTCGTCGACGAGTACCCCGGCGCGGCGACCTTCGGCGAGGTGTGGGTGGGCCCGGTCGACCGGTTCGCCCGATATCTCCGCCCCGACGAACTGCACTTCGCGTTCCACTTCCCGCTCACCGGCGCCCCCTTCGAGGCCGGCGCGGTGCGCGAGGCCATCGACGCCACGCTCGAGGCCTCCCGCCTCGCCGACTCGGCACCCACCTGGGCGTTGTCCAACCACGACGTCGTACGAGAGGTGACCCGGTACGGGAACGGCGCCCTCGGCACCGCCCGGGCGCGGGCGATGCTGCTGGTGGAACTGGCCCTGCCGGGGATCACGTTCCTCTACGAGGGGTCCGAGCTGGGTCTGCCGAGCGACTTCTCGATCCCCCACGACCGGTTGACCGACCCCACCTGGGAGCGCAGCGGCCATGCAGAGATGGGCCGAGACCACTGCCGCGTCCCGATCCCGTGGGAGGGCTCCCGGCCGCCGTTCGGCTTCTCGACCTCCGATCACACCTGGCTCCCGATGCCGGACAACTGGGACCGCCTGACGGTGGAGGCCCAGATCGAGGACCCGCAGTCCACGTTGTCGTTGTACCGGGCCGCCATCGAGACCCGGCGATCCTGGCCGGGCCCACGGACCGCGTCGATCGAGTGGTACGGGGCGCCGTCCGGATGCCTGGCGTTCCGCCGCGACGACGGCGTGGTGTGCGCGCTCAACGCTTCTGCTCGATCGGTACCGCTGCCCGACGGCGAGGTCCTGCTCTCCTCGGGCCCCCTCACTTCAGGGCCCCTCGCGTCAGGACCCCGGACCGGCGAGATCCTGCCCCCCGACACCGCGGTATGGTTGCGACCACACTAAGAACGGGGATTAAACCATGAGGCTGTCGGAGAAGACCGCGATCGTCACCGGCGGCGCCGGCGGGATCGGCAGAGGCATCGTCCGGGCGTTCGTCAAGGAGGGCGCCCGAGTACTCGTGGTGGACATCAACGACGACGCCGGCAGTGCCCTGGCGGAGGAGCTGGGTGGGAAAGTCCGATACCTGGCGGCGGACATCTCGGTCGAGGACAACGCCCGCGTCATCGTCGAGAGCGCCGTCGAGCACTTCGGGCGCCTCGACGTCCTGGTCAACAACGCACACGCCTCACGACAGGCGCCGCTGCTGGAGACCACCCGGGAGATGCTGGACCTGTCGTTCGACACGGGGTTCTATCCCACCTTCTGGCTGATGAAGGCCGCGCACCCACACCTGTCCACGACGGGCGGTTCGGTGATCAACTTCGCCTCCGGCGCCGGCATCGAGGGCAGCCCCACCCAGGCCTCCTACGCGGCGGCCAAGGAGGCCATCCGGGCCATCTCCCGGGTCGCGGCCAACGAATGGGCCCGGGACGGCGTCAACGTCAACGTGATCTCGCCGCTGGCCCTCACCGAGGGCGTCGAGGCGTACATCGAGGCCAATCCCGGCGTGGAGAAGCACCTGCTCGCGGGGACCCCGATGCGCAGGTTCGGCGACCCGGAGGCGGACATCGGCCGCGTCGCGGTGTTCCTCGCCAGCGAGGACGCCCGCTACATGACAGGGCAGACGCTCATGGTGGACGGCGGCAGTGTCAAGCTCCGGTAACACCGGGCTCCCGTCAGCGTCACGCTCGGCGCCCGTCAGCGTCACGCTCCGCTGACGCGCAACCGCGGCAGGATCACGTCGCGGACCGTCTCGGGGTTGCGTTCCACCACCACCCAGCGGCGGCCCAGGTCGCGGGCCGCCACGGCAGTGGTGCCGGAGCCGGCGAACAGGTCCACCACCAGGTCGTCCGCCTCGGTCGCCAGTTCCACGATCCGCCGCATCAGTGCCTCCGGCTTGGGCGTGCGGAACCCATCGACACCCGCATTGCGCAGCTCTGCGCGAGCGGTGTCGGTGGACCCGACCTCCTGGGACAACCAGATGGACTTGAGCTTCTTGATCCGACCCACCTCGTGCCGGTCGCGCTGGTACACGTCGACCCGCGGCCCCGACCGACCCCGCACGAGTCGACAGACCAACTCGTCGCTGCGCTCCGCCGCCCGATCGCGGGACCAGCGCCACACGGCCGGGCTCAGGTCACCGAACACCGGCAGGATCTCGGTGAGCCCGGACACGGGGTCCACGGAGACCTCGCCGGTGTCAGGGTCGCCGTAGAGCGGGTAGGTCATGGTGGGCGTGGTGCGCGGGTTGAACCGCTTGTTGGTGTTGCGCAGCGGGAGCAGACGGTAGTTCACGCCGTCCTCGGCGGTATGCGGGAAGTCTGCGGGGTCGACCGCGGAGGCGACCCCGCCGGCCAGCCGGACACGCGCGGGATCCCGCGCGTACACCATGAGCCGGTCGTGCGATCCGGCGAAGAACCTGTCGAGCTGACGCCCCTTGGGGTTGCTCTCCACGGTGAGGTCGGCGATGAAGGCATCGGCGCCGAACACGTCGTCGAGTACGCAGCGGACGCGGTGGGCCTCCGCGTCGTCCAGGTGAACCCAGACGGTGCCGGTCGCCGCCAGGAGTTCGTGCGCCACCCTCAGTCGGTGCTCGATGTACCCCAGCCACTGGTGACGCGGCATGTTGTCGTGGTAGCCGTCGAAGCGGCCGCCACGGTTGTAGGGCGGGTCGAGGTACACCAGTTGCGCCGCGCCCGTGGTCGCGAGGCCGAGCTCGTCCAGCACGTCACCGGCCTCGGTGATCCTGGCCCCGTCGCCGCCGAGGACGACGCCGGTCACCCGACCCTCGGCATCAGGGACCGCCGCGGCGAGTTCCGGCGCCGATCCGTGATCGCCCGGGACCTCGGGCTCGCCCCTCCCGGGCCAGGAGACCGAGAACCCCGGTGACGTCATCGCGGCTCGAGAGTGAGCGCGTCAGTCCGGCGGTAGGCCGTGCCGTAGCGGGCGTCCAGTCGGAGCCATGCCCCGCGTTCACTCACCCTGACCGGTTCGCCCTCCGGAGCGCGCCCGGCCCGCTCGGGCACGAAGCCGCACATCACCATGGAGAACACGATCCGCATGTCCACTCCCACGGGACTGTCGGTGTCCGCGCGCACGGTGAGCACTTCCTGGTCCAACAACGAGGGCGGCAACCCGGCCGGCCCGGCGTTCTCCCGGGCTGCGCCCCGCCCGGACTCGGTCAGGTCCAGCAGGACCTGCGCGGGGATCGCCTCGAGCATCTGGAACCCGTCGGTCGGCGGGAGCAGCCCCTGCCACGATGAGGTGAGGGGCATCCCGGGGTCGACGAGTCCGTCGGCGTCGCCGCGCGGCAGCAGGTCGAGCTCGGTGAGCAGGTGGTCGGCACCGCACACCACGTCACCACCCGGGCAGCGTCCACCGACTCCGCGGACCACCAGGGCACCGAACGGCGTCCGGGACCACACCCGCATCCTGCCGTCGTCGCCGCTGGTCACGCGGACCACAGCCGCCTCGTCGAGCCGCAACAGCCGACGCAGGAAGGTTCGCAGGTCGTCGCGGTCGGCGGGGTCTGGCACCGCGACCATGTCGTCCCCCGTCCCGCCGATCCCCTCTGCCCCGCCGGCTCCGGGACGAATCACGCCGGGTCCTCGTGGCGGAATCGCATCAGGTACTCACGCTCGGCCCGGGTGAACCGCCGCGGCCGCTGGGTCGAGAGGTCGAACGCGGCGATGGTGGCCGTGCAGTCGACCGCCGCCGGCGCCGAGTCGGGTGTGGTGCGCGCCCGGACCTCGTGGCGCGCCACGAACATGGCGGCACCGACCTTCTCGCACCACATGCGCACCCGGATCGGGCCGTCGGCGTGCTTGATCTGGCCGCGGTACTTCACCGCGAGGTCGGTCATCACGGCGCCGGCGGTGAGGGTGGCGGTGGGCGTGCCCTCCTCGAAGAGCCACGGGATGCGGGCCTCTTCGAGGAGCGTGATCATCCGGGCGTGGTTGACGTGATGGTAGAGATCCTGATCCGACCAGCGGACGGGAATCGCTGTGGTGAACACGCGGCGTCCCGGCTCACCGGAGGCCCCGAGGGGTCCCCCGGCCTCGTAGACGAGCTGTTCGCTCACTGCGCGGGCCCCTCGTCGGTGATCGCCGCGCGCTGGTGTGCTGCCTCCAGGACGTGACGCACCCCGGTGGGGATCTCCACGGCCGTAGAGGTGGAGGCGTCGTAGGCGACCATCACCACGCGCAACGCGCAGCAGACCTCGCCCGCGGCGTCGAAGATCGTCTGCCTGATCTGGTACGAGGTGGTCCCGACGTGTTCCACCTCGATCTCCACGTCCACGGACGTCGAGTCCCGCAGCACCGGACGGAGGTGGTCGATCTCGACCCGGCGCACGACCTGCGGCAGGTTGCCGAGCCCGAACGGGCCGAAGCGGCTGCGGACGAACAGGATCCGCGCCTCCTGCGCGTACTCGATGTACTTGACGTTGTTGACGTGCCCGAACTGGTCGAAGTCCGCCCACCGCACCTGCAGGGTGCAGCGGAACGTCCCCCGGTCCGGGGTCTGCTCACCGGGACTCATCTCGCCTCCTCGCGCTCACCGAGCAGCGCCGCGCGCTCCTCGGGACTGATCTCGAGTGTCGTGGTCTCGTCCGGTGCCGTCACCACCAACACGGTGTCGACGACCGCGCACGGTTCCGGGCCCGTGGAATCCGACCCGATCGAGGTCCTCATCGTGAACGAGGTCCGGCCGACCCGGAGGACCTCGACGTCCACCCACACGCTCGTGGCGCCGTACCCGATGACCCGGCGGAAGTCGATCTCCATCCACCGCGCCAGCGAGATCGGCACCCGTGACCCGGGGACGCCGAACTTGTCCCGGAACCACATCAGCCTGGCGTCCTGGGAGAACTCCTGGAACCGCACGTTGTTGACGTGCTTGCCCACGAAGTCCGCGATGCGCAGGGGGATGTGGACCCGGTGGACGGCTCCGGGGGTCTGCGTGTCGGGCGCGGCGTGCGATCCCATGCGCGTCAGTCCCGCGTCAGCTTGCGGTGGGTGACCCGGTGCGGGCGGGCGGCGTCGGGGCCCAGACGCTCGACCTTGTTCTGCTCGTAGCCCTCGAAGTTGCCCTCGAACCAGTACCACTGCCCCTCGGCGACGTTGCCCTCCCACGCGAGGATGTGGGTACAGGTGCGGTCGAGGAACCACCGGTCGTGCGAGATCACGACGGCGCAGCCCGGGAAGTCCTCGAGGGCGTTCTCGAGGCTGCCGAGGGTCTCGGTGTCCAGGTCGTTCGTCGGCTCGTCCAGCAGGATCAGGTTGCCGCCGACCTTGAGGGTCAGCGCGAGATTCAGGCGGTTGCGCTCACCGCCGGACAGCACGCCGGCCTTCTTCTGCTGATCGGGGCCCTTGAAGCCGAAGGCGCTCACGTACGCGCGCGACGGCATCTCGTTCTGGCCGACCTCGATGAAGTCGTTGCCCTCGGAGACGACCTCCCACACCGACTTCTCGGGATCGATGTTCGCGCGGGACTGGTCCACATAGCTCAGCTTGACCGTGTCACCGACCCGCACGGACCCCGCGTCCGGCTCCTCGAGCCCGACGATCGTCTTGAACAGGGTGGTCTTACCCACACCGTTGGGGCCGATCACGCCGACGATGCCGTTGCGCGGGAGGGTGAACGACAGGTCCTTGATCAGGACGCGGTCGTCGAAGCCCTTCTGCAGCTTGTCCGCCTCGACCACCACGTTGCCCAGGCGCGGCGGGGTGGGGATCTGGATCTCCTCGAAGTCCAGCTTGCGGTGCTTCTCGGCCTCCGCCGCCATCTCCTCGTACTTGGCCAGTCGCGCCTTGGACTTGGACTGGCGGGCCTTGGCGCCGGAGCGGACCCACTCGAGCTCGGCCTTGAGGCGCTTCTGCAGCTTCTGGTCCTTCTTGCCCTGGACCTCGAGGCGCTCGGCCTTCTTCTCCAGGTAGGTGGAGTAGTTGCCCTCGTAGGGGTGCAGCTTGCCGCGGTCGACCTCACAGATCCACTGCGCCACGTGATCGAGGAAGTAGCGGTCGTGTGTGACGGCCAGGACGGCGCCCGGGTAGGCGGCCAGGTGCTGCTCCAGCCACAGCACCGACTCGGCGTCGAGGTGGTTGGTGGGCTCGTCGAGCAGGAGCAGGTCGGGCTTGCTCAGCAGCAGCTTGCACAGCGCGACGCGGCGCATCTCGCCACCGGACAGGTGGGTGACGGGCGAGTCGCCCGGCGGGCAACGCAGTGCGTCCATGGCCTGCTCGATCTGGGAGTCCACGTCCCAGGCGTCCACCGCGTCGAGCTGCTCCTGGAGCCGACCCATCTCCTCCATGAGCTCGTCGGTGTAGTCGGTGGCCATCTCCTCGGCCACCGCGTTGTACCGGCGGATCTGCACCATGGTCTCGCCGAGTCCGTCCTCGACGTTCTCCTTGACCGTCTTGGTCTCGTCGAGCACGGGCTCCTGCATGAGGATGCCGACGCTGGCCTCCGGGTCGAGGAACGCCTCGCCGTTCGAGGGCTGGTCGAGGCCGGCCATGATCTTGAGGATCGAGGACTTGCCCGCGCCGTTGGGCCCCACGACGCCGATCTTCGCACCGGGATAGAAGGACATCGTCACGTCGTCGAGGATCACCTTGTCCCCGTGCGCCTTGCGAACCTTCTTCATCGTGTAAATAAACTCGGCCACTTCTGCCCTCTCACCTGCGCAAATAGTTCACATCGCCGCGGCCAGGCCGCGGGCACGACCCCCATGTTACGTGCCCACCCGCGGCCTCGGTGAGCACGGCGGAGGGCTACCCGCGGCCCTGCCGGTTCAGACCCGGACCGCCTCCGCGAACGCGCTGTCGGCGGCCCGCCCCTCCGGCGCGTCGTCGGCGTCCCGGGAGCCGATCTCCATGACGTCCTCCACGCCGTCCGCGCCCTGCGACTGCCCCGCCCCCTCCCCGTCGGGAGAGATGCCGGGCCCCTCCGGTTGGGCCCTGCGCATGGTCACGTCCATCCGCGACAGGTCCGGGCCCAGGGCGGTCACCCGCATCTCCAGGTCGCGCTGGATCCTGCCGTCCTTCTCGTACTCGTTGGTGAGAAGCCGACCCTGGACGATCACGCCGTCGCCCTTGACCAGTTTCCCCGACGCCCGCTGCGCCAGCCTGCCCCAGCAGTTGGCCGAGAAGTACAGGGTGCCGCCGGTCTTCCACTCCCCGGTGTCGCGGTCCTGGTAGCGGGTGTTGCTGGCCACCCGGAAGGAGAACACCGAGTCCTCTCCGACGCGGCGGGTGGTGGGGTCGGTGATCACGGTTCCGCGGACGGTGGTGTGGGTCTCGTTCATGGTCTCGCTCCTGTCACACTCGGACCGACCGTGCGTCGGCCTCGTGCCCCAGAGCGTGCCCCACCTCGTCGTCGTCGTATCCCGGTCGCACCGCCCGCGGTGCCCGCCCTGTGGAGTGGCGGGAGGGGTGTGGAGCGAGGAGCCCGACGACGACGAGGTGGGCGCCTCTCAGGCCCGGCGGTCGGCGCGGGACATCTCACCGAGCATCTCGTTGTAGGCCCTGAGCTCGGCGTCGTCGTCGCGCTCAGCCTGCCGCTCGCCGCGCCGCGCGTCCCGCATGTCGCTCTGGTACCACTGCCAGGCCAGGGCCAACATGACGATGAACAGCGGGATCTCCCCCGCCGCCCACGCGACGCCGCCGCCGACCTGCTGGCTCTGCAGCAGGTCCGGGATCCAGGGCAGCCCGATCCCGCCGTACCAGTTCTCGGCGAGCACGGTCTTGTAGTTCATCAGCATGATGCCGAAGAAGGCGTGGAACGGCAGCGAGCTGAGCAGCACCATGAGCTTGTAGAGCGGCGAGAAGTGCCGCGGCGCCGCGTCGACCCCGATGATCACCCAATAGAACAGGTAACCGCTGATGAGGAAGTGGACGTTCATGAACATGTGGCCCAGGTGCTCGGAGGCCAGAGCCTCGTAGAACCCGCCGAAGTAGATGATGTAGAAACCCGCCACGAACTG
>NZ_JAALEC010000565.1:0-2356 GCF_014145205.1 Dietzia sp. DQ11-44 | reverse complement strand
TCCCGCCGCTGCGGCTGGTATGACGCCGTGATCGCCCGCTACGCCGCCCGGGTCAACGGGTTCACCGACTACTTCCTGACCAAGCTCGACGTGCTCACCGGCATCGGCGAGATCCCCATCTGCGTGGCCTACGACGTCGACGGCGTCCGGCACGACGAGATGCCCATGTCGCAGACCGACTTCCACCACGCCACGCCGATCTACGAGACCATGCCCGGCTGGGAAGAGGACATCACCGGGGCGCGCGAGTTCACCGACCTGCCGCCCGAGGCGCAGGCGTACGTCCTGCGGCTCGAGGAGCTGGCCGGCTGCCACATGTCGTACATCGGCGTGGGTCCGGGCCGCGACCAGAACGTGGTGCGGCGCGACATCCTGGGCTGAGCGGACGCGGTCAGGATCCCGGGAGCTGAGGCAGTTCGAACGCGCCTCCGGCCACGCCGGCACCGACAGCCAGGGCGACCGAGACACCGATGCCCGCCAGGATGATCAGGCCGGCTCCGACGATCGGGTTGTCCAGGGAGCCGCCGTCCGCTGATCCCGACGCCTGAGCGACGTAGGCGACGTGACCGTCCGGGACGGGTGCGGCGTGGGCGGGGGCCACGGCAACGGGAGTGGCGGCGGTCAGAGCAAGAGCGGCGGCAGCAGTCGCTGTGCGGCTTTTGATCATGTCCCCATTATCGCCTCAGGGTCGTCTCCCATTACGTGCGGTCTCGAGGTCCGCGGAAGTGTCTTGGGCGCCCGACCCCCGTGCGTCCGACCCCGTGCGTCCGACCCCCGTGCGTCCGACCCCGCGATTGGGCGCGTTCTCGAACGTATCGGCCGGGTGAGCCCGTTCCGGAACTCGCCGAGGATGCTCGGAGCGAGACGAGTTATCGCAGATCGCTCCCTATCGCTCCTGATCGCTCGTCATCCCCCGCGATAGCGGCTGGTCGCGAGCCTCGATTCACGGACCGCGATCAGGCTGTGGATGGTCGTCCGCCTCGTCCACAGCCGGCCGATCGCGCCACAGAGGGAGGGCCTTCGCGTAGCACCATGCGATCATGCCTCCGACACACTCAGACCCTGCGGGACCGCCGAGGCGTGAGGCGGCCTTTGTCAGAGCCATCTACGGTGGCGAACCGTTTCTGGTCAGTAGCGCGCTGGCTTCCGGGGTCCTGACCAGGCAGGATCTGCGCACCCGCTTCCGTCGACTGCACCCGAGGGTCTACGTGCGAGCGTCAGCCGAACTCGACCCGGCGCAGAAGATCCGCGCGGCCTGGCTATGGGGTGGCCCACGCTCGGTGATCTGCGGGGGCGCCGCCGGGCACCTGGCCGGGGAGGCGTACTTCGGGGAGGAGCTAGTTCGCGACGAGGTCCAGCTCTGGAGGCCGACCTGGCGCAGGGCCCCGCCCGGGATCGTCGTCCGCAAGTGGACCGCCACTCCCGACCATCTGCTGTGGCAGGGGATGGCCGTGACGACCCCCGCCAGGACCGCAATCGACCTCGCCCGGCATATGGCGTCTGATGTCCGGGCGGTCGCGGCGCTCGATTCCATGTGTCGCACAGGCGGCACTGATCCGGATGCGATCGCGGCGGCGGCGTTCGCCATGGCAGGTCAGACCGGGGTCCGTCGTGTGCTGGGGTTGCTGCCCGCCGTGGATCCGTTGGCCGAGTCGCCCAAGGAGTCCGAACTGCGGTTGATCATGGGGGCGACTGATCTGCCGGTGTTCGAGTCGCAGGTCGAGGTGCGAGATGAGTCCGGCGCGCTGGTGTCGCGACTCGACCTGGGTAACCGCCGGTGGAAGGTCGGGTTGCAGTACGACGGCAACGAGCATCTGACCCGGGCCCGTCGAGACGGCGATTCCGTGGCGATGCTGCGGCTGGCGTCACTGGGATGGGAGGTGAGGCGGGTGACACAAGGTCTGCTGCACACCCCGCGGACGCTCACCAGATTCGTTCGCGGGGCCTTCGAGAAGCAGGGCTGGGAGCATTCCGTGTGACCCGGTCGCATTCACTGAATCCCGGTCACGTTCTGGGACGGGCCCACTCGGCCGATGCATCCAGGATCGCGCCGGATCGGGGTGGCCGCCGGATCGAGGTGGCCGCCGGATCGGGGATGGCCGGCGGGTGGCGACAGGCGGGCGGCGACAGGCGGGGTCGCGATCTCTAGGGCAATTGGCGGAACGCGTTGCGGAGAGCTGCCACGGCCTCGTCGACGTCGAATCCCGAGCCTGCGGCGCGCTCGGCGAACTCCTCCGCGGCCCGGGCCAGCACCGCGCCGGGCAGATCGGCTGCTGAGACGAACGTCCCCGACCGGCCGCGGCCCTCCAGAACTCCCGACTCCTCGAGTTCGCGGTAGACCTTCGCGGCGGTGGCG
>NZ_JAALEC010000564.1:0-2387 GCF_014145205.1 Dietzia sp. DQ11-44 | reverse complement strand
TGGGGGAGCCACTGCCCGGCGAGTGAGAAGTGGCTCCCGGCCCGCTCATGGTCAGGCCCAGACCTGCTCGACCGGCGTCACCTCATGCGGCGGCGCGGCCGGGACGGCGGGCGCCGGAGTGCGCGAGAACCGCGGCGCGGGCGCCGGCCCCATGTCCCCGCCGACCTCGACGAAGGTCTCCCTCGCCGTCATATGGGGATGGGACAGCGCCTCGGTGTAGGTCAGCACCGGGGTGGTGCAGGCGTCGGTGCCGTAGAAGAGCTCGGCCCACTCGTCGCGGGGCTTCTCGGCGAACTTTCCGGCGATGATCTCGCGCAGTTCGTCCCAGCGGTCCATGTCGAACTGTCCGGGCATGCCCTCGCCGTCGATGCCCATCAGTCGCGCGAACTCCGCGTAGAACTGCGGCTCGAGGCAGCCCACGGCCATGAACCTGCCGTCTGAGCAGGTGTAGACGTCGTAGAACGGGAACCCGGTGTCGAGCATGTTGGTCCCGGCGACGTCCGACCACTGGTCGCGGGCACGCATGGCCCACTGGAACTGGCCCAGCACGGAGGCGCCGTCGGTCATGGCGGCATCGATGACCTGGCCCTTGCCGGACGTGGCGCGCTCGATGATCGCGGCGAGGATGCCCTGGATGAGGAACATCGACCCGCCGCCGAAGTCGCCGACGAGGTTGAGCGGCGGCACGGGGCGCTCGCCCTTGCGGGCGGTGGCGTTGAGATGGCCGGTCAGCGAGATGTAGTTGAGGTCGTGGCCGGCGGTGTGCGCGAGCGGGCCGTGCTGGCCCCAGCCGGTCATCCGCGCGTACACGAGCCGCGGGTTGGACTCGAGGCACTCGTCGGGACCGAGGCCCATCCGCTCGGTGACCCCGGGGCGGAAGCCCTCGACCAGCACGTCCGCCTTGGCGATGAGACCGCGCACCTGCGCCAGGCCCTCGTCGCTCTTGAGGTTGGCCTCCACCACCGTCCGGCCGCGGCGGGTGATGTGCGCCCAGCCGCCGACCTGGGTGTCGAGCTCCCCGGGGCGCATGACGGTCACGACGTCGGCCCCCAGGTCCGCCAGCATCATGCAGGCGTGGGGGCCGGGGCCGATGCCGTTGAGTTCGACGACGCGGATGCCGGCAAGGGGGCCGGGGGAGGCAGTGGTCACAGGTGTGCCCTTTCGTGTGGCGTTGCACACACGTTATCGCCTGCCGGTCCGCGGGAGCGGGGGAGCACGCGATAGAGGCCGGCGACGGGGGTCTACTAGCGTGGGCGCCATGACCGCAGCGCACGATCCCCTCGCCCCGCCAGTCGTCGACCGCGTCGGTACGCCGGGCACCCCGGAGGCCACCCGCGTGATGCTGCTGGGCTCCGGTGAACTGGGCAAGGAGGTCACGATCGCGCTGCAACGGCTGGGGGTCGAGGTGATCGCGGTGGACCGGTACGCCGGCGCCCCCGCCCACCAGGTCGCGCACCGCAGCCACACCATCGACATGACGGACGCCGACGAGGTGCGCCGGGTGGTGGAACTCGAGAAGCCGCAGGTGATCCTGCCGGAGATCGAGGCCATCGCCACCGCAGCGCTGGCGCAGATCGAGCAGGACGGGCTGGCCCGGGTGGTCCCCACCGCCCGTGCCGTCCAGCTGACCATGGACCGTGAGGGCATCCGGCGCCTCGCCGCCGAGGAGCTGGGCCTGCCGACGAGCCGCTACGCGTTCGCGTCCTCGCTGGAGGAACTGCAGGAGGCGTGCTCCCGGATCGGGTTCCCGTGCCTGGTCAAGCCCACCATGTCGTCGTCGGGTAAGGGACAGTCGTCCCTCCACGGTCCCGAGGACGTGGAAACGGCATGGAACTACGCGCAGTCCGGCGCCCGAGTCGCGGGGGCGCGCGTGATCGTGGAGTCGTTCGTGGACTTCGAGTACGAGATCACCCTGCTCACCGTCCGCAGCGTGGACCCGCGGACGGGGGAGATCCGGACCGACTTCTGCGAGCCGATCGGTCACCGTCAGGAGCGCGGCGACTACGTCGAATCGTGGCAGCCGCAGGCCATGACGCAGGACGCCTACGACTCGGCGCGCTCGGTGGCGGCGCGCGTGACCGGCGCCCTCGGCGGGGTGGGCGTGTTCGGGGTCGAGCTGTTCGTCCAGGGCGTGGACGTCTACTTCTCCGAGGTCAGCCCGCGGCCGCACGACACCGGTCTGGTGACGCTGCGCAGCCAGGTCCTCAGCGAGTTCGACATGCACGCGCGGGCCGTCCTGGGACTGCCGGTGGTCACCACCATGTCCAGCCCGGGCGCGTCGGCGGTGATCTACGGCGGGTCCGGTATCGGCGGCGGCGAGGACAGCTCCGCAGGCGGGACGGCCGAGGGGGTCGGGTTCGAGGGTGTGGCCCGCGCGCTCGCCGTGC
>NZ_JAALEC010000563.1:0-1679 GCF_014145205.1 Dietzia sp. DQ11-44 | reverse complement strand
CCGGGCGTCGTCGTCGAGCGACTCGACGTGGATGCCGATCGCGTCGGCACCGGCCTCACGCAGGTCGGTGAGGACCGCCAGGTCGGCGGGCGGTTCACACTGGACCTGGATCGGCAGCCCCGGGACCGCCGCTCTGACGGCGCGGACGCAGCGGGCCAGATGCGCGGCCCCGCGGTCGCGTCCCGCCGACGTCCCGGTGGTCATGACCATCTGGGTGACCCCGTCGAGGTCCACGGCGGCGCGGGCGACCTCGGCCAGCTGCTCGGGCAGCTTGACCGGCACCGTCGTACCCGCGCGCAGCGACTCCTCGATCGAGCAGAACCGGCAGCGCTCCTCGCGGCGGTAGCGGATGCAGGTCTGCACCACGGTCGTGGCCAGGACGTCGCGGCCGTGGAGGCGCGCGATCTTCTCGTAGGGGACCCCGTCGGAGGTCGTGCGGTCGTAGAAGCGGGGACGGCCGATCGCGGAGATCTCCAGACCGGTGTCGACGCCGTCACGCAGGACCCGGTCGCCGTCGAAGACGAAGGGGCTGTCGGGGTTGCGGGGGATCGCCGCGTCGCGCCCGGAGACGACGAGGTGTCCGTCGTCGCTGGGGCCCGCGCCCCCGCTGCGGTGCAGCGGAGGGGTGCCCCGGATGCCGAGCAGGGCCAGGTCGACCCGGGTCGAGGTGGACGCTCCGGTGGTGGAGGTGGTCATGATGCCCGTTCCTCTCGGGTGGCGTGACGGCGGGCGATGATGCCCTCGGCCAGGTGCGCCGCGTCGCGGTCGATGCCGAGGAAGCGGCCCGAACCCCAGGTGTGCATCCAGGGCAGGCCGATGAAGGACAGGCCGGGTACCTCCGTCACGCCGCGGGTCTGCATGGGGTGGCCGGCGCCGTCGAACGCGCTCGCCTCGATCCAGCGGTAGTCGGGCCGGTAACCGATCGCCCAGATGATCGTGGTGACGCCCTCCGCGGCGAGGTCGAGGGACGTCGGGTCGGACTCGGGCGCCCACACCGGCTGGTACCTCGACGGCGGCGGGGCGTCGATCCCGTGTGCGTCGATGTGCCGGTCGATGTCGGCGCAGATCGAGTTGTACACCCGGTCTGCGGAGTCCAACGCCTCGGTGAGTGAGGGGTCGAACCGCAGTTCCGTGCCCTCTCCGGCGGTCAGTGTCCCGTACAGCCGCATGCCCTCGGCGGCGAATCGCCGCAGGTCCACGTCCCGCCCGCCGTCGCGGCCGGTGACGTAGTGGTTGGTCTTCTCCTGCGCGGCCTTACCGCCGGGGTACTGCTGTGCCGGGGTGTCGTACAGCCCCATGTCCGCGAGCCAGGTCATGCAGTCCCGGCCCCGGTAGAACCGGGCGACGCGCGGGGCGTTGCCCACCGCCAGGTGGACCCGGCGACCGGCGAGGTGCAGGTCCTCGGCGATCTGAGCTCCGGACTGGCCTGATCCCACCACCAGGACCGCGCCCTCGGCCAGCTGGTCGGGGTTGCGGTACTGCTCGGAGTGCAGCTGCGTCACGGCGGGGTCGAGGAACGAGGCGTAGGGCGGGATCACGGGGACCGGGTAGCCGCCGGTGGCCACCACCACCTCGTCCGCGGTGACCGTCCGCTCGCCGACCGGGCCGGCGAGGGTCACCTCGAAGCCGGTGCCGGTCCGGCGCAGCCGGGTGGCGGCCGTGTGCTCGGCGAGCGGCGG
>NZ_JAALEC010000562.1:0-2403 GCF_014145205.1 Dietzia sp. DQ11-44 | reverse complement strand
CCGCCCGCGACATCCGCGGGCGGCGGCCTCGTCCGTGATCGGGGACGGCCCGGGCTCACCTCACGGTGATCGGCCCTCGGAGCTCAGCCTTCGGCGGCGAGCTGGCCGCAGGCGGCGGCGATCTCCTGCCCACGGGTGTCCCGGACGGTGCAGGAGACACCGGACTGCTGGACCGCGGCGACGAACGCGTCCTGCTGGGGCTTCGGGCTGGCGTCCCACTCGCTGCCCGGAGTCGGGTTGAGAGGGATCAGGTTGACGTGGGCCATGGGCCCGAGGCGCTGTACGAGCAGCCGACCGAGCATCTCCCCGCGCCACGTCTGGTCGTTCACATCGCGGATCAACGCGTACTCGATCGACACCCGCCGGCCCGTGGCGTCGGCGTAGTGCCGCGCGGCGTCCATGACCTCGGAGACGGGCCACCGGTTGTTGACCGGCACGAGGGTGTCGCGCAGTTCGTCGTCAGGGGTGTGCAGCGAGACCGCCAGGGTCACCTGGAGTCCCTCCTCCGCGAGGCGATGGATCGCGGGGACGACTCCGACCGTCGAGACCGTGACCGAACGCTGGGACAATCCGAACCCGGACGGCGGCGGCGAGACGATCCCCCGGACAGCCGTGAGGACCCGCTTGTAGTTGGCCAGCGGCTCACCCATCCCCATGAACACCACGTTGGACAGTCGTCCCGGGCCGCCGGGGACCTCGCCGTCCCGCATCGCCCGGGCTGCCTCGCGCACCTGCTCGAGGATCTCGGCGGCCGAGAGGTTGCGGTCGAGCCCGGCCTGGCCGGTGGCGCAGAACGGGCACGCCATGCCGCACCCGGCCTGGCTGGAGATGCACAGCGTCGCCCGGTCCGGGTAGCGCATGAGCACGCTCTCCACCAGCGAGCCGTCGTGCAGCTTCCACAACGTCTTGCGCGTGGTGCCCCCGTCGGCGGAGATGTGCCGGACCGAGGAGGCCAGGCGCGGGAACAACTCGGAACCGATCTGTTCACGCAGACCGACCGGGAGGTCCGTCATCTCCGCGGGGTCGGCCTCGAGTCGTCCGAAGTACTGGTTGGCGAGCTGCTTCCCCCGGAAGGCGGGGACCCCCAGTTCGCTCATCGCCGCAGCCCGGCCCTCTGCGTCGAGGTCGGCGAAGTGACGAGGCGGAAGACCCCGGCGGGGGGCGTCGAAGACGAGGGGTAGTGGTTCAACCATGATGGCTGCCATTGTGTCAGAAACCGGACCGCACGACACACCGCCAGCGGATGCCGTCGGCGCCGGTGAGGGAATAGAGTCCTCCCATGGCCACGCGTTCGCACGAACCAGTTGATCCCCAGCACACCGACCACACCGCCGGAGCAGCGGAGATCGCGCCGGTCGAGGACACCCACGCCTCGGCTCCTGCGACGGTCCCCGCCGGGGACTCACGCGGTGGACGCGGGAGCCACGACGACGACGTCATGGACACCCACGGCGGCAAGCTGGGGTCGGCCTGGGTGGGACTGGTCCTCGGCGCCCTGGTGACGATCCTGTTGCTGATCTTCATCGCGCAGAACACCACGTCCACGGGCGTGCGGTATCTGGGGCTGGAGTTCAGCCTCCCCCTGGGGGTCCTGATCCTGTTCGCCGCCATCGCCGGCGCGCTGATCATGGCGCTGTTCGCCGGATTCCGGATCCTGCAGCTGCGGATGCGCGCCCGGAAGGCGCGCAAGGTGTCGGCCCGCCACCACTGAGGGGTGTCGTCCCCACGGCCGACCGCCGGTGAGCGCGCCCCCGCACGCTCAGGTCGGGACGACGTAGGTGAAGATGATCCACACCACGACGGCGGTGGGCAGGACCGAGTCGAGGCGGTCCATGAAGCCGCCGTGGCCGGGCAGCATGGTGCCCATGTCCTTGATGCCCAGGTCCCGCTTGACCTGTGACTCGATGAGGTCGCCCAGGGTCGCCGTGAAGACGGTGAGGACGCCGAGCAGGACGCCCTTGAGGAAGTTGTCGTCGAACAGCAGCACCACCACGAGCGCCCCGCCGATGATGGCGAACACCATCGATCCGGCGAAGCCCTCCCACGACTTCTTGGGGCTCACCGCGGGCGCCATCGGGTGTCTGCCGAACAGCACGCCGGTGACGTATCCCCCGACGTCCGAACACACCACCAACAGGATCAGGGCGACGACACGCTGCGCCCCGTGGTCGCCGTCCGCGAGCATGGCGCCGAGAGCGCCCGGGACCGCGATCCACACCAGGACGAACAGGGCCACCGAGACGTCACGGAGATAGTTCTGTGGGGCCGTGGTCAGCCCCGCCATCAGGAGGCGCCAGACCAGGACCAGGACGGTGGTGGCGGCGAACGCGGCGAAGGCGCCCTTGGCCTCGGCGAAGAACCCGGCCCAGACCATCGCCTGTCCACCGAGGAGCAGGGGCACCA
>NZ_JAALEC010000561.1:0-2940 GCF_014145205.1 Dietzia sp. DQ11-44 | reverse complement strand
TCCCCTGCCGCAGCCGCTTGAACACCTCCCAGGTCCCGATGGCCACGGCACCGGCCGCGACCAGGTACCAGGCCCTGGGGTTGAACGCGATACTCGCGATCACCAGAGCCCCGAGCCCGACGCCCACCGGGATGGCGCGGGTCAGGTCCCTTCCCGCCCGCGACGGCGGAGCCGCGGCCGCGGCTGTGGGCCCGGGTGGGCCGGGCGGGGCGGTGTCCACCACATTCTCCTCGAGTCTCGGGGGTGGGTCGGCGGGTGCTGGGAGATCAGACCTCCATCAACTCGCCTTCCTTGGCCTTGACGAGCTCGTCCACGTCGGCCACGTACCGATGGGTGAGCTTGTCGAGTTCCTTCTCGGCGGCGTTGACCTCGTCCTCGCCGGCCTCGCCGTCCTTGACGATGCGCTTGAGCTCGTCCATCGCCTTACGCCGGACACCTCGGAGCGCGATACGACCGTCCTCGGCCTTCGACTTGGCCTGCTTGACCAGATCGCGCCGGCGCTCCTCGGTGAGCTGTGGGACCGTCACGCGCAGAACCTGGCCGTCGTTGGTCGGGTTGACGCCGAGATCCGAGTTCCGGATGGCGTTCTCGATCGGACCGATCTGGGACATCTCGTACGGCTTGATGATGAGCATCCGGGGCTCGGGCACCGCGATACTCGCCATCTGGGTGATGGGGGTCAGGGTCCCGTAGTACTCGCAGAGCACCCGGTTGAACATGCCGGGGTTGGCGCGACCGGTACGGATGGCGGCGAGCTCGTCACGGACGTGCTCCACGGCCTTCTCCATCTTCTCCTCGGCCTCGAGCAGGGTGTCGTCGATCATGTGTTGTCTTCCGTTCTCTACGTGGATGAGGGGCGCGGATCCCGCGCCTCAGGCCGGGCTGCTGACCAGGGTCCCGATCTCCTCACCGGCGACGGCGCGCGCGATGTTGCCCTCGGTGAGGAGGTTGAAAACCAGGATGGGCATCTTGTTGTCCATGCAGAGGCTGAACGCGGTCGTGTCGGCGACCTTCAGTCCCCGTTCCAGGCACTCGCGGTGCTCGATCCGTGCGAAGAGTTCGGCGTCGGGGTTGGTCCGCGGGTCGTCGGAGTAGACCCCGTCGACGGCCTTGGCCATCAACAGCACCTCGGCCTTGATCTCGAGCGCCCGTTGGGCGGCTGTCGTGTCGGTGGAGAAGTAGGGCATTCCCATGCCCGCGCCGAAGATCACCACACGCCCCTTCTCCAGATGCCTCTCGGCACGAAGGGGGATGTACGGTTCCGCGACCTGACCCATGTGGATGGCGGTCTGCACCCGCGTGGACACGCCCTCCTGCTCGAGGAAGTCCTGCAGCGCCAGACAGTTCATGACGGTGCCGAGCATCCCCATGTAGTCGCTCCGTGCGCGGTCGAGGCCACGCTGCTGCAACTGGGCGCCGCGGAAGAAGTTCCCGCCGCCGATGACGATCGCGATCTGCGCGCCCGTGCGGGACACCTCGGCGATCTGCCTGGCGACCGACTGGACCACATCGGGGTCGATCCCCACGCCGCCCCCGCCGAACATCTCTCCGCCCAGCTTGAGCATCACACGCTTGTAGCCGTCCCGCGGGTCGGTCATCGCTCTCCTCGTCCCGGACGGATCACGCCCGTCTCGTGCGTCAACGCCCCCGACGTCGTCGTCGAGAAGCCGTACGGCCCTTGGTGGGACCTCGTCTATTCTGCCCTATCGCCACCGCCGCCACACCGCAGCCCGCGCGCCCGCGTACGGGGCCGGTCGGACACGCGCCGACGGCGGCACCCGGGAGTCCGGGTGCCGCCGTCGGAGGAGTACCCGCGAGCGCGGGTACCAGGGGCGGATCAGGCCTGGCCGACCTCGAAACGGAGGAAGGCCGTCACCGTGGCGCCGGCCTCGGTGAGGAGCGCGCCGACGGTCTTCTTGCTGTCGGTGACGGACGGCTGGTCCAGGAGGACGACGTCCTTGTAGAAGCCGTTGAGACGACCCTCGACGATCTTCTGCAGAGCCTGCTCGGGCTTGCCCTCCTCGCGGGCGGTGGCCTCCGCGATCTCGCGCTCCTTGGCCACGATCTCGGCGGGCACCTCGTCGCGCGAGACGTACTGCGCCTTGAGCGCGGCGATCTGCATGGCGGCCGAGCGGGCGGCGGCCTCGGCGGACTCGCCCTCGCCCTGGTAGGCCACCATCACGCCGACGGCCGGCGGGAGGTCGGAGGAGCGCTTGTGGAGGTAGACCGCGACGGGGCCGTCGAGCTTGCCCACGCGACGCAGGACCAGCTTCTCGCCGGACTTGGCGGAGAACGAGACCACCGCGTCGGCGACCGTCGACCCGTCGAGCTCGGCGCCGTTGAGGGCGTCGAGGTCGGAGATGCCCTGGGAGGCGGCGACGTCGACGATCTTGTCGGCCAGCGCGATGAACTCGGCGCTCTTCGCCACGAAGTCGGTCTCGGAGTTGAGTTCGATCATGACACCGTCCTTGACGGCGACCAGGCCCTCGGCGGTGGTGCGCTCTGCACGCTTGCCCACGTCCTTGGCGCCCTTGATGCGCAGGACCTCGACGGCCTTGTCGAAGTCGCCGTCGGTCTCCTCGAGTGCCTTCTTGCAGTCCATCATCCCGGAGCCGGTGAGCTCACGCAGACGCTTGACGTCGGCAGCGGTGTAGTTCGCCATGGTGGGGCGACCCTCCTAAAAGAGTTCGTGATGTGTCGGAAGTTGTTGACGTCGGCCGGCGGGCGCGATCGACTCCACCCTAGACGCCTCGGCGCCGGGGGACCCCTCGCCCACCGTCACCGACACGTCGGGCCCGGCCCCCGGGAGATCCCGCGTGGGGATCGTGGGCGGCCGGGCCCGACGTGCTCGAGCTGGTGGTGGGAGATCAGGCCTCGGTGGACTCGGCCGCGGGGGCCTCCGTCGCAGCGGCCTCGGCCTCGGCCGCGGGGGCCTCGGTC
>NZ_JAALEC010000560.1:0-2955 GCF_014145205.1 Dietzia sp. DQ11-44 | reverse complement strand
CGGGCGATGTGTGCGGAACGCTCTTCTCGACGGGGCCGGCCCCCGGGGGAGCAGCCCCCAGGCGTCAGGGGGCCCAGGTCCGGGCGCCCACGGTGCTGCCCACTGTCTCGTCGGGGACCACGGCCTCGTCGGCGTACGCGCGGTTCACGGCCGAGACCACGGCGCGCAGTGTCGCGGTGGTGATGGAACCGGCCCGGCCGACGCCCCAGAACACCCGGTTGCCGAACTGCACCTCGACGTACGCCGCCGCGGTGGCGTCGTCGCCGGCGGTCATGGCGTGCTCCGAGTAGTCGAGGATGCGCACCTCGTCGTCGAACATCTCGTTGAGCGCGGCGACGAACGCCGCCAGGGGGCCGTTACCGGACCCCGTCAGCTCCTTGGTCTCGCCCTTCCACTTGACCACGGCGTCGATCGAGTCCACGCCGTCGTCGGTCTCGGCCGGGTCGAGCTGCTGGGAGATCCGCTCCATGGGGGAGACGCGGTCCAGGTACTCGAGGGTGAAGATGTCCCACATCTGCTTGGGCGTGACCTCGCCACCCTCGGAATCGGTGACGTTCTGCACCAGGGCGGAGAACTCCATCTGCAGGCGCCGCGGCAGCTGCAGGCCGTAGTCGCTCTTCATGATGTAGGCGACGCCGCCCTTGCCGGACTGCGAGTTCACGCGGATCACGGCCTCGTAGGTGCGGCCCTCGTCCTTGGGATCCACGGGCAGGTAGGGAACCTCCCACGTGATGTCGGTGATGTCCTCGCCCCGCGCGTCGGCCTCGACCTGCAGTGCGTCGAAGCCCTTGTTGATCGCGTCTTGGTGCGAGCCCGAGAAGGCGGTGAAGACCAGGTCGCCGCCGTAGGGGTGACGCTCGGGTACGCGCAGCTGGTTGGCGTACTCGACGGTGCGGCGGATCTCGTCCATGTCCGAGAAGTTGATCTGCGGGTCGACGCCGCGGGTGAGCAGGTTCATGCCCAGCGTCACCAGGCAGACGTTGCCGGTGCGCTCGCCGTTGCCGAACAGGCATCCCTCGATGCGGTCGGCGCCGGCCTGGAAGGCCAGCTCGGCGGCGGCCACGCCGGTGCCACGGTCGTTGTGCGGGTGCAGCGACAGGATCGTGGAGTCGCGGCGCGCCAGATTGCGGTGCATCCACTCGATCTGGTCGGCGTACACGTTGGGCGTGGCCATCTCGACCGTCGCGGGCAGGTTGAGGATGATCGGGTTCTCCGGAGTGGCGCCCACGACCTCGGTGACGGCGTCGCAGACCTCCTTGGAGAACGCGAGCTCGGTGCCGGTGAACGACTCCGGGGAGTACTCCCAGCGCCAGTTGGTGTCCGGGTAGTCCTTCGCGATGGCGGTCACCAGCTCGGCGGCGTCGGTGGCGATCTTCTTGATCGCGTCCCTGTCCTTACGGAACACGACCTTGCGCTGCAGGATCGAGGTCGAGTTGTAGAAGTGCACGATCACGTTGGACGCGCCTTCGCACGCCTCGAACGTGCGGCGGATCAGGTCCTCCCGGCACTGCACCAGCACCTGGATGGTGACGTCGGAGGGGATCGCCTCGTCCTCGATGATCTCGCGGACGAAGTCGTAGTCGGTCTGCGAGGCAGACGGGAACCCGACCTCGATCTCCTTGTAACCCATGCGGACCAGCAGTTCGAACATCCGGCGCTTGCGGGCCGGGCTCATGGGGTCGATCAGCGCCTGGTTGCCGTCGCGCAGATCCACGGCGCACCACTGGGGCGCGTGGGTGATGACCTTGTCCGGCCAGGTGCGGTCGGGCAGCGAGACGTCCTCGACCTCCTCCGCGAAGGGCCGGTACCGGTGGGCCGGCATCGAGGAGCCCTTCTGTCGGTTCCACGACGGTTGGTCGGGGCGTCCGGGCTTGGAGGGGGGAGTGATGGTCGACGACGACGAGACGAATGCGTCAGCGGGATTCATTGCGGGGCTCTACTTCCGTGGATTCGATCTGTGGGGATCGGACCGGCGCGACGAGATCCCGCGACGGGGAGCCGGTCCGCCTCAGCGGGCCCCGCCGCGGCACCCAAGAAGGAGCACGCGCTGCATGGCGGTCACGATACACGGTTCCGCGGGGTCTCACGGAATCGGGATGACGAAGGTCGTGGACCCCGTGGTCGCCTCCGGCGGGGAGAGCGGGGAGTCGGCGCCCAGCTCCTGGTCGTGGTGCATCGACCCCCACAGCCGGCGACAGCCGGCCTCCTCGGCGATGCCGAGCGCCTTGTCCACCAGTTGATGGGCGATCCCGCGGCCACGCAGCGGTTCGCTCACCCGGATCCCGTAGACGAACAGGTCCGGGCTGGCGCCCAGGTAGCCGGTCTCCACCGCCACCAACATGCCCACCGGGACCTCGTCCTGCAGCGCCAGCAACAGCAGGTTGGATCCGTTGTCGAGGAAGTCCCGGGTCCACTCCGCGGTGGGTGGGTGGCTGAACAGGTCGTCGGCGGTCAGCACCAGATCGAGGTCGCCGCGCGAGGCGCGACGGATCACGAGCTCCGGCTGCTCCGGCGAGGTCATCTGTTCAGTGTGACAAATACGCGGGCGGTCCGGTGCACGTGAGTGACGGCCGGGTGCGACCGGTACCTCGTCGTCATCGGTTGGCGATCATCCAGTCGATCCAACCGTTCTGGAACGGGACCGACTCGTACCAGGCCGGATTGGTGCCGTCGGGCTGGCGTCGTGCGTGGTCGGAACCGGAATGGATGCCCACCAGCAGGTCGCCGTGGAAGACGGGCCCGCCGGAGTCCCCGGCCCCGTATCCGCCCTGGATGGTGTGGGACCGGCCGATGCGGGATCCGCCCCGCGGCTCCATCCGCTCGAGGCGGGTGAGTCCGGTGCGCAGCTCCGCGGCGCGCTGACCGCCGGGCGAGGTGGCGCCGAAGCCGTGGAACCGCAGCACGTCGCCGGCCACGGGGTCCCTGCCCGCGCGCTTGACGGACGGGGACGGCGCC
>NZ_JAALEC010000559.1:0-3948 GCF_014145205.1 Dietzia sp. DQ11-44 | reverse complement strand
GATCGCATCACGCGACCCGGGGGCTCTCGTCATACCACCCCACCTTGACCGGCCACCGCGCCCCACACCCGCCCCGCAAGGCCGGAGTCACGTAGTCCCTCCACGGAGACCACCGCACCCCGGCTGTCGGTGAGCGGGACACGCCAGTTGGGGTACTCCTCGGACGTCCCCGGCATGTTGACCGGCCGGCGATCTCCAGCCAGGTCGGCGACGGACACGGCGTACAGGAGAGAGGGCGCCGCGGACAGGAAGGCGTGGAGCGCCACCACCAGGTCTTCCGGGCTGTCGCCCTCGAGGAGACCGCGCTGCCTGACCGCCTCGGTGTAGGAACGGATCTCGGCCGCGGCATCGAGGCGCTCCTGCTCCGCATCGCCCGTCAGCTGGCCCAGCTCCTCGCGGACGTCGACGTGGACGAGATCGACATAACCTGCAGTCGGGGGGAGGTCGTGGGTCGTCACCGAGGTCATGCACAGTCGCCGGTAGTCCTCCGGAGGCGTCGGCCGGCCATCCTCCTGCTCGAACCACATCACCGAGGTTCCCATGACTCCTCGCTCGGACAGTTCCTCCCGAACCCCCGGTGCGACGGTCCCCAGGTCTTCTCCCACGACCACGGCTCCGGCACGTGACGCCTCCAGAGCGAGGACCCCGATCATCGCCTCGTGGTCGTAGCGCACATAGGTTCCCTCGGTGGGCGCGAGTCCCGACGGTATCCACCAGAGTCGGAAGAGCCCGAGGATGTGGTCGATCCGGATCCCTCCCGAGTCCCGCAGCGCGGCGCGCACGATGTCCCGGAACGGTCGGTAGCCATCCTCGGCGAGCGCGTCCGGTCGCAGCGGGGGTTGAGACCAGTCCTGGCCCAGCTGGTTGTAGGCGTCCGGCGGCGCGCCCACGGTGACCCCGCGTGCCAGTGAGCGGTGGAGGGCCCAGGCGTCGGCGCCGGTGGGATGAACCCCGACGGCGAGGTCGTGCAGGATGCCCAGGCGCATCCCCGCCGACAGGGCCGCACTCTGCGCCCCTGCACGCTGTTGAGCGACCTGCCACTGCAGCCACTGGTGGAAACGGACCTCCTCCGCGTGGTCGTGCGCGTAGCGCGCCACCGCGTCGGAGTCCGGATCCCGGAGATCCTCGGGCCACCGCGACCAGTCCGGGCCCGCCTCGGCCGCCAGCGCGCACCACGTGGCGAAGCGATGGAGACCGGGTTCCTGTTCGACGACGAAGGCGTCGAACTCCCGTGCCCGATCATCCGACAGGGGAGCCGAGAACACCATCCGCAGGGCATCGAGCTTGGCACTCCAGGAGGAGTCGCGGTCGATGGTGTCCCGGGAGTTGTGCGGGTGCTGTGACCGTGCGAGATCATCGATCCTCCGCCTGTCCTCATCCGGCAGGGCGGTGTACTCCGGAATCTGCTCGGGACGGAGATACAGAGGCGAGGCGAACCTACGCGTGGTGGGTAGGTACGGGGACGGCTCCACCGGCGGGAACGGCTCCCCGGCGTGCATCGGGTTGACCAGGACGAAGTCGGCTCCGAGGTCCCGGCCCGCCCAGCCGGCGAGGTCGGCCAGATCGGCCAGGTCCCCGACCCCCCACGATTGCTCGGACCGGACCTGGTAGATCTGCGCGGCCAGACCGGCCGCGCGGCGTCGCGTGAGGTCCGCGGGAACCGGTATCGATTGCGGGGCCACCAGCAGGGTGGACTCGACCGTCCGGGATCCGGGAGCTGACGGTTCGGAGACCACGGCGACGAGCCGATGCCATCCGAGGGGGAGGGAGGCGGGGAGGTCGAGTTCGACGCGGTCAACGAGCACGCCGTCGACCTCCATCGACTCGGCAGGGGTGTCGGGGAGCTCCACATCGAGCGGTGCGGCCGAGTCCTCGAGATGGGCCGACAGCGTCACCGTGGCACCGCGTGGGGCATGAACCGCGCACCTGGCGCTCGCCCCCCGCCTCGCCACTATCGTCGGTGGGAGCACCCGCCGCCACGGCCGCAGACGATTCTCCTCGAGGGCCTCACGGGCCGTGGTGCCGCTCTCGTCGTCGTCATCGCCGGCCCGGACGCCCATCGCGGCCAGAACCGCGCGCAGGGTCCGGGCGGTGATGTCCTGTCGGACTCCGCGCGCATCGGTGTAGCTCGTGGCGACCCCACACCTCTCGGCGAGCTCGACCAGGGCGGGGGGTACGGCGTCGGTCACGGTCACGGGGGTCCTCGCGTCGGGTCGGGCGGCGCCCCTGCCGGGACGCCGCGGACAGTCACGGTCCACTGTGCCATCGGAGCGCGCGGGGTGCGGGTCGACAAAAACGGACCGCACTCCGCGCGCGGTGGGTGGACAACGTAACCTGAGTTCGAACACGTATCAGTTCCGCCCAGAGAAAGGCCGTGGACAACCCATGACCGAGGCATTCATCTACGACGCCATCCGGACTCCGCGAGGCAAGGGCAAGCCTGGCGGCGCTCTGCACGGGGTCAAGCCGATCGACCTGGTCGTCGGTCTCATCGAAGAAATGCGGCGTCGGTTCCCCGACCTCGACGAGAACCGGATCTCGGACATCATCTACGGAATCGTCACCCCCCTGGGTGACCAGGGCATGGATCTGCCGCGCATCGCCGCGCTGGCCGCCAAGATGCCCGACACCGTGGCCGGCGTGCAGATCAACCGCTTCTGCGCATCCGGCCTGACCACGATCAACATGGCCGCCCAGAAGATCCGCTCCGGATGGGACGAGGTCGTCCTCGCCGGCGGCGTCGAGTCCATGTCGCGTGTCCCGATGGGCACCGACGGCGGGGCCTGGGCCCTGGACCCGGCCACCAACTACGACACGTACTTCTCCCCGCAGGGGATCGGTGCCGACCTCATCGCCACCCTCGAGGGCTTCACCCGCGAGGACGTGGACCGCTACGCCGAGCGCTCGCAGCGGCTCGCCGCCCAGGCGTGGGAGGAGGGCCGGTTCGCCAAGTCGGTCGTCCCGGTCAAGGACATCAACGGCGTCACCATTCTCGACCACGACGAGCACATGCGTCCGGGCACCACCGTCGAGAAGCTGGCCGGCCTCACGCCGTCGTTCGCCATGGTCGGCGACATGGGTGGCTTCGACGCCGTCGCGCTGCAGAAGTACCACTGGGTCGAGGAGATCAACCACGTCCACCACGGTGGCAACTCGTCCGGCATCGTCGACGGCGCCGCGCTCGTGGTGGTCGGTTCGGAGAAGGCCGGCAAGGAGATGAACATGACGCCGCGCGCCCGTGTCGTGGCCGCGGCCACCTCCGGCGCCGACACCACCATCATGCTCACCGGCCCGACCCCGGCAGCGAAGAAGGCTCTCGAGATCGCCGGCCTCACCTCTGACGACATCGATCTCTGGGAGCTCAACGAGGCCTTCGCCTCCGTCGTCCTGCGGTTCCAGAAGGACATGAACATCCCCGACGAGAAGCTCAACGTCAACGGCGGAGCGATCGCCATGGGCCACCCCCTCGGTGCGACCGGCGCCATGATCACCGGCACCGTGCTCGACGAGCTCGAGCGGACCGGCGGCAAGCGCGCCCTCATCACGCTCTGCGTGGGCGGCGGCATGGGAGTCGCCACCATCATCGAGCGCGTCTGATCCGCACCACCGACACCACAGCCTTGAGGAGTAGAGAACCAGTGAGCGAAAACATGTTCCGGTGGGAGCAGGACGGCGACGGCATCGTCACCCTCACCATGGATGACCCCGACCACGGCGCGAACACCATGAACGCCCGTTTCATCGACGACTTCTCGGAGACCGTCGGCCGCATCGAGGCCGAGAAGGACTCCATCAAGGGCGTCGTCCTGACCTCCGCCAAGAAGAGCTTCTTCGGTGGCGGCGACCTCAAGTCCATGATCACGGCGGGCCCCGAGGACGCCGAGCAGCTGTTCGAGCGGTCCATGGAGATCAAGGGCCGGATGCGCGCCCTCGAGACCCTCGGGGTCC
>NZ_JAALEC010000558.1:0-1699 GCF_014145205.1 Dietzia sp. DQ11-44 | reverse complement strand
TCCGCCATCAACGGTGCGGCCCTGGGTGGCGGCCTCGAGCTCGCGCTCGCGTGCCACCACCGCGTCATGGCCGACGCCCGCGGCGCCAAGGTCGGCCTGCCCGAGGTCACCCTCGGTCTGCTGCCGGGTGGCGGCGGGATCGTCCGGACCGTCCGCATGTTCGGCCTGGCCCAGGCCGTGCCCAACATCCTCATGTCCGGTCGGTCCTTCGCGCCGGCCAAGGCGCTCGAGGCCGGCCTCGTCGACGAGGTCGTGGCCCCCGAGCAGTTGATCGACGCCGCCAAGGCGTGGATCGGCACCGAGCCCGAGGCCACCCAGCCGTGGGACCGCAAGGGGTGGAAGCTCCCCGGCGGCACGATCAAGGACCCCGCACTGGCCGGCGTCCTGCCGTCCTTCCCCGCGAACATGCGCAAGCAGACCAAGGGCGCGCCCTCCCCGGCGCCGCGTGCCATCATGGCCGCGGCCGTCGAGGGCTCGCAGGTGGACTTCGCCACCGCGGAGAAGATCGAGGCGCGCTACTTCGTCTCGCTGGTGACCGGCGTCGTGGCCAAGAACATGATCCAGGCCTTCTTCTTCGACATGCAGCACTGCTCCTCGGGGGGAGCGCGGCCCAAGGCCGCCGACGGTTCGGAGATCCCCCGGACGCAGTTCACCAAGGTCGGAGTCCTGGGAGCCGGCATGATGGGCGCGGGCATCGCCTACGTCTGCGCCAAGGCCGGCATCGAGGTCGTGCTCAAGGATGTCGAGCAGGCCTCCGCCGACAAGGGCAAGGCGTACTCCGAGAGCATCGAGGCCAAGGCGCTCGAGCGTGGCCGCACCACCCAGGAGAAGTCCGACGCGCTGCTCGCCCGGATCACCCCGACGGCGGATCCGCAGGCGCTGGCCGGCTGCGACCTCGTGATCGAGGCGGTCTTCGAGTCCCCGGACCTGAAGAAGAAGGTCTTCCAGGAGATCGAGGACGTCGTCAACGCGGACGCGCTGCTGGGGTCCAACACCTCCACGCTGCCGATCACCGACCTCGCGACCGGCGTCAAGCGGCCCGAGGACTTCATCGGCCTGCATTTCTTCTCGCCCGTCGACAAGATGCAGCTCGTCGAGATCATCAAGGGTGACAAGACCACGCCGGAGACGCTGGCCAGGGCCATCGACCTGACCCTGCAGATCCGCAAGATCCCGATCGTGGTCAACGACAGCCGGGGCTTCTACACCTCCCGCGTGATCGGCACGTTCGTCAACGAGGCGCTGGCCATGCTCGACGAGGGGATCGAGCCCTCCACCATCGAGCAGGCCGGCCGCATTGCCGGATACCCGGCCGCGCCGCTGCAGCTGTCCGACGAGCTGAACCTCAACCTGATGGTCAAGATCCGTCAGGCCACCCGCGAGGCCGAGGAGGCCGAGGGTAAGGAGTACGTGCCCAGCGCCTCCGACCGCGTGGTGCTGAAGATGGTCGAGGAGATCGAGCGCTCCGGTCGCGCCGCCGGCGCGGGCTTCTATGACTACATCGACGGCAAGCGCGCCGGCCTCTGGTCGGGTCTGCGGGAGGCGTTCAACACCTCCCCGGACAACGCGCCGCCACTGCAGGACCTGGTGGACCGCATGCTGTTCGCCGAGGTGCTCGAGACGCAGAAGTGCGTTGACGAGGGTGTGATCGTGGACGATGCCGACGCCAACATCGGTTCGATCATCGGCATCGGGTTCC
>NZ_JAALEC010000557.1:0-1645 GCF_014145205.1 Dietzia sp. DQ11-44 | reverse complement strand
TCCCGCCAGTACGCCAAGAACTACGCGGCACCCGGCGAGCACGTCGCCTCGGGCTACAAGGGTTTCGTCGCCCGAGCCGAGGAACTGGCCGCCAAGTACGGCGAGCGCTTCGCGCCCACCGAGTCGTTGAAGAAGGCGGCTGCCGAGCAGAACTGAACAGGCCACCGGCCGAGCGGTCCGCTCGACACGCGGTAGAGGCGGCCGCCCCCGGGAACCCCCGGGGGCGGCCGCCTTTCGTCGTTCCGCCGCGAACGTAGGCACGGTCTTAGAGTTCTCAGTCCCCGATGGGCGAGGATCTGGGGATCGGAGTCGAGCGCGGAAATCGCCGTACGCTGGGAATACGGTGTTTAGGGAAGCCTTCCCTTACAAAGGTTAGGCTCGCCTTGGTTACAGTGCTATCGTTGCCGCATGTTCAGACAGCGCTCAGGCTCGCTCCCGCTGGCCGTCGCCGCCATCCTGGCTCTCACGCTGACCTCGTGCGGGGTCGCGACCGGGCTCGGCGGCGACCCCGAGACGATCTCCGGGATCCCTCTGGCGTCCGAGGTCTCGGCGACCGCGGACCCGCGATCCTTCGCCGGCGAGCTCTCGCTGGAGTTGGTCGACGACCCGGTCGACCCCGTCACGACCGACCCGGTTCCGCAGCTGCCGGCCGTGGTCACGGACAACCAGGGAACCGTCGTCGAGGTCGCGGACGTCTCCCGTATCCTGCCCCTGGACGTCTACGGGACGCTCTCCCGCATCGTCTTCGAACTCGGGCTGGGGGACAACGTGATCGGCCGCGACGTCTCGTCGGCCTTCCCCGAGATCTCCGATCGGCCCCTGGTGACGCAGGACGGGCATCAGCTCAACGCCGAGGCCATCCTCGCGCTCGACCCCAGTGTGATCATCACGGACACCTCGCTCGGTCCGTGGGACGTGATCCTGCAGCTCCGTGACGCAGGGATCCCCGTCGTCGTCGTCGACTCCCACCGGTCCCCGGACAACGTCGAGGCACTGACCCACTCCGTCGCCGACGGGCTCGGCGTGCCCGAGCTGGGGCGCGAACTGGGGGAGCGCACCCGCGCGAAGATCGTGGAAACCGAGGAGTCGATCGCCTCGATCGTGCCGGAGTCCGAGACCGCGCGGCTACGCACGGTCTTCCTCTACGCCCGTGGATCCGCCGGCGTCTACTACATGTTCGGCCAGGACAGCGGCGCGGACGAGTTGATCACCGCGGCCGGCGGATACGACGTGTCGACCGAGGTCGGGTGGAAGGGCGCCAAGCCGGCGAACGACGAGGGGCTCATCGCGGCTCAACCGGACGTCATCGTCATGATGAGCAAGGGGCTCGAGTCCGTCGGTGGCGTCGACGGCCTTCTCGAGAAGTTCCCGGCCCTGGCCCAGACGCCGGCCGGCGCGAACCAGCGGGTCGTCGCGATGAACGACGACCTCGTGCTGTCGTTCGGCACCAGGACCCCCGCCGTGCTCAACGCGCTGGCGGTGGCCCTCTACGCCCCCGACGCGCTGTGACGCTCACAGCGGATCGCCGCGAGCGGGCCGTGCAACCCTCACCCGGCTCCCGACCCGCACGGACGGCCGGCGGGACCCACCGCCTGCTGACCGGTGGCCTTCTGGTCGCCGGGCTGGCGGCTGCACTCGGTGTCCT
>NZ_JAALEC010000556.1:0-2118 GCF_014145205.1 Dietzia sp. DQ11-44 | reverse complement strand
GCCGCGGGGGCCTCGGTCGCGGTGGCCTCGGCCGCGGGGGCCTCGGCTGCCGTCTCGCCCTCGGGTGCCGCGGTCTCACCGGTCACCTGGTCGAGCTGCTCGGCCTCCCACTCGGCGAGGGGCTCGGCCTCTTCGCCGGTGGCCTTGCCCGCCTGTGAACGGGCCTTGAGGCCCTCGGCGACGGCCGAGGCGATGACCCGGGTCAGGACGCTGACCGAGCGGATCGCGTCGTCGTTGGCCGGGATCGGGTAGTCCACGAGGTCGGGATCACAGTTCGTGTCGAGCAGGGCGACGACCGGGATGTTGAGCTTGCGTGCCTCGCCGACGGCGATGTGCTCCTTGTTGGTGTCGACGATCCACACGACGGACGGGACCTTGGTCATGTCCCGCATGCCGCCGAGGGTGCGCGCCAGCTTGGTCATCTCACGCGTGAGCATGAGAATCTCCTTCTTGGTGCGTCCCTCGAATCCACCCGACTGCTCCATCGCCTCGAGCTCCTTGAGGCGGATGAGGCGCTGGTGCACGGTCTGGAAGTTGGTGAGCATGCCGCCCAGCCACCGCTGGTTGACGTAGGGCATCCCGACCTTCGCGGCCTCTTCGGCGATGGCCTCCTGGGCCTGCTTCTTGGTGCCGACGAACAGGACCGTGCCTCCGTGGGCGACGGTCTCCTTGACGAACTCGTACGCCTGGTCGATGTACGTGAGCGTCTGCTGAAGGTCGATGATGTAGATGCCGTTGCGGTCGGTGAAGATGAACCGCCGCATCTTCGGGTTCCAACGACGGGTCTGGTGACCGAAGTGTGCGCCCGCGTCGAGCAGCTGCTTCATGGAGATGACTGCCATGGAAGTGTTGAGGGGCTCGTCCGGCTTGGAAGCAGCCGGACCGCGAGGCCCTCGTCCTCGCTTTCTGGTGTGTATCGGGTTACGCCCGAGAAACCGGGTGGTCTCGGGCCCTGGTGACCGCAGCGGACCGAACCCCCGACGAGCAGGGGCACCTACGGGTCCGGTGTCCGGTGAAGCCGGGGCTGTGAGGCCCCGGGTCCGGATGCACCTCCCGTGGGAGGTGCAGGACACGCGAAGTCAATCGACGTCAGTCGACCGCATCGGCAATCATAACCCGCCCGCGCCCGCACTCCAACACGCGATCGATAGCCGTCCCGCCCCTGTGGAAGGTCGTGGACCTCCTCCACAGCGGGGTCTGTCGGTCGGATTCCCCGCCGCGTCTCCGGGTGTACTCGATCCATGAGCCCCTCGACACCGACCGCCGCGACGCCGCGCCTCCGACCGTCGGTGATCGCCACCGCGGCCGCGACGGTGGCCGCGGCCGTCGCCGCGACCCTCGTCGTGGTCCCTCCCGCCACCGCCGTCCCGGATCCCCCTCGCCGGGACCTGAGGAGGCCGCTCCCCGGTCCGGTGGCGGTAGTGACGCCCTTCGACCCTCCCGCCGAGCGCTGGCTGGCCGGCCATCGGGGGGTGGACCTGGCGGCGCCACTCCTGACACCGATTCACGCACCCGCCGGCGGCACGGTGCTGTTCGCGGGCCCTGTCGGCGGTCGTCCGGTGCTCTCGATCGACCACGGCTCGGGACTGCGCACGACCTACGAACCGGTGCGGGCCACCGTGCGCACCGGGGACAGCGTCACCACCGGGGATGTGGTGGCGCACCTTCTCACCGGCCACGCCGGGTGTCCCGTCGACTCCTGCCTCCACTGGGGCGCGCGCCTGGCCTCGGGTGGGCCGTCGGGAAACGACGACGACTACCTTGATCCGCTGAGCCTGTTGGCGGTCGAGGACAGACCGATCCGCCTCAAGCCGACCCTTCCCGGCGACGGGTTCGGCTGACCCCTCCACGGACCGAACCGGTCAGGCTCTCGGATGGGCGCCCCTGTAGGCGGCACGGAGGCGTTCCGCCGAGACGTGCGTGTAGATCTGGGTGGTCGCCGGAGTCGAGTGACCCAGCAGTTCCTGGACGTGGCGGAGGTCGGCTCCACCCTCGAGCAGGTGTGTGGCGCTGCTGTGACGCAGGGCGTGGGGCGAGACCTGCGGCGATCCGGGGGTGGCGGCCGTGACCTCGTTGACCACCCGGCGCGCGGCCCGGGGGTCGAGGCGGCCTCCGCGC
>NZ_JAALEC010000056.1:0-1108 GCF_014145205.1 Dietzia sp. DQ11-44 | reverse complement strand
CAGCGCGGGATCACCGGCCAGGACCCGGAGGAGGACGCGGTCGATCCCGGCGCGGATCCGGTCGATCGGGTCCCCTCGGGTCGAGGCGTTGCCCGACAGCGCGGTCAGGGCGGCTTCCACGAGACCGGCGAGCCGTCCGGTCTCGGCGGCGAGCGACCCCAGCGGGATCCGGTTGAGAGTGCGGACGCCCGCGAACTCGAGCGCGGCGGCGAGCTCGGTATCCGTGAGCATGAGGTCCGCCGGGGTCACGAGCACACTGTCCGCGGGCATTCCGGGCGATCGGTGCCATTGGATCGCGGTGCGCGTGGTGGCGAGGACACGGATTCCGTCCGGTGGCGCCTGCAGGAGGAGATCGCGGACGTGCCCCTCCGGATCACCGGAGAGGTGGAGGTCGTCGAGAATCACGGTGAGGGGGCCGGGCCAGCATCGGACCAGGTCCCTCACCTCCTGGTAGGGATCACCCGACGGCTCGACGGGACCACCGGCCGACCCGGCCTCCGGGACCGCGCGGCCGACGGGGCCCTGCGCCGATCGGAGTGAGGTCACGACCGACTGCCAGTAGCGATCCCCGGTGAGGTCCGGGGCGGGGTCGATGATCCCGACCGTGGATCCACCGGATGAGGAGCCGTCGGACAGCCACTGCGCCAGCAGGGTGGTCTTGCCCGAGAACCGGGGGCCGTGGACCACCACCAGGCGGTCAGGTCCCGAGAGCATGTCCATCACTCGTGCACGCGGGGGGACCCCCGAGGCCGGGTGACGCGGGGAGAATGCGGCGAAGCCGGGGCCGGGGTCGGGTTTGGGCTTGGAGCCGCGAAGGGCCTCGCTCGACATCAGCCCCCCACTCCTGTTCTCGCAACCGGCATTACACGGCGGTCGAAGACGACCCTCGCCTGTCCGGCGGGGTTCGTCAAGGCATTCCGTGGGGCTCGGATGATGCGGTGGTGCTCCCTGCGGACGATCGCCCCGACATGGACAGGGTTCCCCGGAAGGCCGACCCCGTCCACGAGGACGGCCCGGGCCACCGGACGAGATCGCCGAGGGCACCTGGTGGGCCGTCGGCGGCCTGCTCGTGGGCGCGCTGGTCGCGGGACTCGCCGGCGGCGCCGGA
>NZ_JAALEC010000555.1:0-3282 GCF_014145205.1 Dietzia sp. DQ11-44 | reverse complement strand
GGCTGAACCCGGCACCGGCTAGCCTCTGCACCATGGGACGACGGACGAGTCGTCACCCCGCGCGGAGGATCATCGCCGGCAGTGACGCCAGACGTGAGGTGGCGACCCTCGCGGTGGAGGAGCCGCTGGAGGTCCGTCTCGGGGGACGCCCCTACCTCGTCACGATGCGCACCCCGGGCGACGACATGGACCTGGCCGCCGGTTACCTGGTGTCGGAGGGGGCGATCTGGCACCGCGACCACCTCCCCGAGATCTGCTACTGCACCACCGTGAGCGGCCGCACCGAGCAGGACTACAACACCCTCACCGTGACCCTGTCCCCGGATGTCCCGGAGCCCCGGTCCGTCCGCGTGACCGCCATGACCAGCTCCTGCGGGGTGTGCGGCGTCGACTCGGTCGCGGAGGTGCGCAAGGCGACCCACTTCCCCGCCGAGCCGGCCACCCCCCTGGTCGGGGCTGCGGTCCTGCTCTCCCTTCCCGACCGGCTCCGCGAGGGTCAGATCGTCTTCGGCCGCACCGGCGGGGTCCACGCGGCGGCCCTGTTCTCCCCCGACGGCGACCTGCTCTGTCTGCGCGAGGACGTCGGTCGGCACAACGCGGTGGACAAGGTGGTGGGTTGGGCCCTGCGCGAGGGCCGGCTCCCGCTGCGGGAGACGATCCTGCAGGTCTCCGGGCGTGCCTCGTTCGAACTCGTGCAGAAGACGTCCATGGCGGGGATCCCGGTGATCTCCGCGGTCAGCGCCCCCTCGTCGTTGGCCGTGGACCTGGCCGCCGAGACCGGGGTGACGCTGGTCGGGTTCAGCAGGGGCGACCGCGCGACCGTCTACACCCATCCGGAGCGCGTCGCCGACTGATCCGGCACCGCGCGCACTCCCGGGCCGCGGCTGCGGCGCGGTGTGTTCCGGCGCACAATGGGTCCATGAGCCTCGTCCCCCGCATCCGTCGGTCCGCGCCCGTCGCCGACATCGACGAGGCCGACCTGCGGGTCGGCGAACCCGAGACCAGCGCGGCGGGGCTCAAGGCCGTCTCGGTGGCGCTCGAGCGGGGGATCTCGCAGGCCGGGGCGACCCGGACGGCTCGGGCGTTGGCCCGCCTCAACCACCGCGGCGGCACGGACTGCCCCGGGTGCGCCTGGCCCGAGTCCATCACCGGTCCGCGCAAGCCGGCGGAGTTCTGCGAGAACGGCGCCAAGGCGGTGGCCGAGGAGTCCACGACCCGGACGGTGACCCCCGAGTGGTGGGCCGCCCACCCGATCCGCGAGCTGTGGGACAAGACCGAGTACTGGCTGGGCAACCAGGGCCGGATCACCGAGCCGGTGGTGCTCAGGCCCGGCGACGAGCACTACTCTCCGATCGGCTGGCGGGAGGCGTTCGCGCTCATGGCCGAGCACGTCACCGCCACCTCGCCCGACCGCTGCGTGTTCTACACCTCCGGTCGGACGGCCAACGAGACCGCGTTCATGTACCAACTTCTCGCGCGGTCCATCGGCACCAACAACCTGCCCGACTGCTCCAACATGTGCCACGAGTCCTCCGGGTCGGCCATGACGCCCACGATCGGCATCGGCAAGGGGACTGTCTCGCTCGAGGATTTCGATCACGCGGACGTCATCCTCGTCGTCGGACAGAATCCCGGCACCAACCACCCACGGATGCTCTCCACCCTCACCGACGCCCGGCGGCGCGGGGCCCACGTGGTGGCGGTCAACCCGTTGCCCGAGGCCGGACTGCTGGGGTTCGCCGATCCGCAGTCCCCCACCGGGATCGCCAAGAGCCTGGTCGAGGGCGGGGGCGAGACCGTCTCGGATGACTTCCTGCAGATCAAGGTGGGTGGCGACCTCGCGCTGTTCCAGGCCCTGGGCCACCTGCTGCTCCGGGCCGAGGAGGCCGCGCCCGGCACGGTCGTGGACCGCGACTTCGTGGACACGTGCACCGAGGGCTTCCGGGACTACGCCGCCGCGCGTGCCGAGCTTGACTGGGAGACCACCGAGCGGGCCACGGGTCTGCGCCGCGACCAGGTCGAGCGACTGGCGACGCTGCTCGTGCACTCGCGGGGCACGATCATCTGCTGGGCTCTGGGACTCACGCAGCAGCCCCACTCGGTGGACACCCTGCGCGAGATCGTCAACGTCCTGCTGCTGCAGGGCAACTTCGGCAAGCCCGGGGCCGGCGCCTGCCCGGTCCGCGGCCACTCGAACGTGCAGGGCGACCGGACCATGGGGATCTGGGAGAAGCCGGGCGCGACGTTGTTGGACGGGCTCGACGACGAGTTCGGCATCGCCTCGCCGCGTGAGCACGGCTACGACTCGACCGAGACGCTCGAGGCGTTCGAGCGCGGTGACGTGGACGTGTTCGTCTCCATGGGCGGCAACTTCGCCAAGGCCTGTTCGGACACCGACGTCCTCGAGAAGGGGATGCAACGCACCGGGCTGACCGTCCACGTGTCGACCAAGCCCAACCGCTCCCACGTGGTCCACGGGCAGACGTCGCTCATCCTCCCGACTCTCGGGCGGACGGACCGCGACGACCGCCACCCCGGGGGCGCACAGTTCGTCTCGGTGGAGGACTCGATGTCGGTGATCCGCTCGTCCCAGGGGCGGCTGGAGCCGGTGTCGGAGCAGTTGCTCAGCGAACCGCAGATCGTCGCGGGCATGGCGGAGGCGATCCTCGGTCACGACCACCCGGTGGGGTGGCGCGCGATGGCGGAGGACTACGACGTGATCCGCGACCACATCGCGCGGGTGATCCCCGGCTTCACCGACTACAACCGGCGGGTGCGACAGAAGTCCGGGTTCGTGCTGCCCAACCCGCCGCGCGACACCCGGTCCTTCGCCACCCCGTCCGGGCGCGCGCACTTCACGGTGTCACCGCTCGAGTGGCTGGAGGCCCCGGCCGGGCACCTGATCCTGCAGACCATGCGGTCCCACGACCAGTACAACACCACTTTCTACGGTCTCGACGACCGCTACCGGGGCATCTCCGAGGGGCGCCGGGTGATCCTCGTGAACCCGGATGACCTGCGCGACCTGGGCCTCGCGGACCGCCAACTGGTCGACGTGGTGAGTGTGTTCACCGGCTCGGACGGCGTGACCAGCGAGCGCAGGGCGGAGGAGTTCCGGCTGGTGTCCTACCCGACGGCCCGCGGCTGCTGCGCGGCCTACTTCCCCGAGGCCAACAACCTGGTCCACCGTCAGAACGTGGCGCGGGAGTCCAACACGCCCGGTTTCAAGGCGGTGACCGTCCGGTTCGAGCCGCGAAGCGAGCGCTAGCGAGCGCTAGCGAG
>NZ_JAALEC010000554.1:0-1381 GCF_014145205.1 Dietzia sp. DQ11-44 | reverse complement strand
GGGCGTCCGCACGGTGGCGGAGCTCGCCGAGGCCGGTCCCGAGCGCCCGCCGGACTGGAACGGCGAACCGTTCTCCGACGCCGTGCTGAGGGCCCGTGCGCACCGCGACGGCGAGGTCGTCGTCCCCAAGGTGGCCCGCCCCGCCATCCCGCGTGCGGACGTCGAGGTGGACGTGGACCTGGAGAGTCACCTGGACGACGGCGCCTACCTGTGGGGGACCCTGCTCACCCTGCGGGACGGGCGTCGCCTCGAGGCCGAGGGCTACCGGCCGTTCGCCACCTGGGCACGGTTGCCGGATCCGGACGAGGGTCGCTCGTTCGCCGAGTTCTGGCGCTGGCTCACCGGCATCCGGGACAGGGCCGAGGGGCAGGGGCGCACCTTCCGCGCCTACTGCTACTCGAGGTCCGCGGAGAACGGCTGGATGCTCTCGACCGCCACCAGGTTCGGGCCGGAGGGCACGGTGGCCGTCGTCAGAGGCGTCCCCTCGGTATCCGAGGTGCGGGGGTTCATCTCCTCTCCCCAGTGGGTCGACGTCCACGAAGCGGTGGCCACCCAGTTCGTCTCCACCTCCGGGCTCGGGCTCAAGGTGGTGGCGCCGGTGGCCGGATTCCACTGGCGTGACCCGGACGCCGGGGGTGAGCAGTCGATCGGGTGGTACCGGGATGCGCAGGCCTCGAGGGGGGTCGAGCGGGATTCCGGCAGGGAGCGCATCCTCGCGTACAACGAGGACGACGTCCGCGCGACCCGGGCTGTGCGGGAGTGGATTTCACGCGGATTCTAATTGAGTTCTCACTGAGAGGGAGCTGTGCTTCCCTTAAATTCAGGGATATGGTGGGGATAAGGGCGAAAGTTTACGACGCTCCCCGATCGTCGCGGCCGGAACCCGAAAGCTGTAGACCATCCCTCACGGGTGTCCCGTCGCGAACCCACGCGGATGCCGCGCCATATAAGGAGACGAACCCATGACGTTCTCGATCCGTAGGGCCGCTGCCGTCGCAGCCGCCACCGCCCTCGCCCTCTCCGGGGCGACCGCCGTCGCCTCCGCCCAGGACGGCACCGGAAGCCTGTCCGCCGACAGCCTCGGAGCCGACAGCCTGGGCACGTTGAGCAGCGGAAGCGAGGGCAGCGGCGACTCGGCCGGCGAGGGCTCCCTCCCGCAGGACCTCGGCTCGCTCATCCTCGAGGCCAACGCCACCGGGGAGGGCTCCCTCGACACCTCGGGCTCCGCCATCTTCGGCGAGCCCTCCACCGGTTCCCTGGCGCCCCTCGCGGGGTCGGTCATCGACGCCGCCGGGTCCATCACCCTGACCGACCCGGCACCCGGCACCGGCTCCGTCGACGCCAGTGGGTCCCTCCTGGACGAGTCGCTCGTCGGTTCGGT
>NZ_JAALEC010000553.1:0-1030 GCF_014145205.1 Dietzia sp. DQ11-44 | reverse complement strand
GCGAGGCCGTGCGCGGGATGCTGCTCGGCGCCACCGCACACCCGGAGATCAGCCGCCTCCTGGCCTGGTTGGCCCTGGACGGCGAGGCGGCGTTCCCGCCGATGGTCGACCCGGCCGAACGACCGGCCGCCGCACTGAGGCGTATGACCTCTCCCCCGCCAGCCGGGGACGTCGAGCTGCTCCTGGTCTTCACCGCCGTCTACGCCTGGCCGGTGCTGCGGGGCGCACTTCTGGACACCCTCGACATCCCGGCCGACCAGCGCGAGGAGATCGACGAGCGGCTCGCCGATCTCCTCGCCCGCATGGTGACGGGCCACCGCGACGGCGGGGACGGGACGGACTAGACGGTGGGCCCCTCCGACCCGTGACCGACCGGCCCCTCCGGACCCTGGCCGACCGGGGTCTCCGGACCGTGACCCGCCGGGACCTCCGGCCCGTGACCGACCGGCTCCTCCGGCCCCTGGTCCAGGCGGAACGGAGGGTACTCGTCGCGCAGGAGCAGGACGTACGAACCGACCCGGTACACCCAGCGGTTCAGACCCACGATCAGGTCGAAGAGCCCGGGCAGGTAGCGGCCGGTGAACAGCAACCCGATCGCGGCGATCAGCACGAGCAGGCCCACCAGCGAGATGTTCCACTCGGCGCCCCCGTACTCCGAGGCGCTGGTCAGAGCCGCCCCGCCGCCGGTGAGGATGCCCACGATGAGCAGGTGCGGGATCACGAGCAGCCACCACTTGACCAACACCAGGCCGCGCGAGAGCCGCTCGGGGTAGGCCACGTCCAACTCGGCCGGGTAGTCGGCGGGCGCCAGCGAGAAGGGCGGGTACCGGTCCGTGCCGAGCACGGAGTAGGCGTAGAACCCCACACGCCAGTTCCACCGCAGCACCCCGACGCTGTACATGAACCACGACCGCGGATAGCGACCGGTGAACAGCACGACCAGGCCCGCGGCGATGGTGGTGACCACCAGCGCGAACCACAGCAGCGCGATGACGATGTAGTGCGGGATCGCCAGCAGCCACTTGATCAG
>NZ_JAALEC010000552.1:0-7171 GCF_014145205.1 Dietzia sp. DQ11-44 | reverse complement strand
TGCGCCCGTCGGCCGGCGCCCACTGCCAGTGGATCGCGTAGCTGTCGAGGACCCGGGCTGCGGTGTCGACGTCACCGGCCCGCTGCACCACGGCCACGATCGAACCGTCGACGATCCGAGCGTCCACCGATGTGGGTGCCCCGGCGTCGGTGAGCGCCGCGGTGAGCGCGGTTTCGGTGGCGAGGGCTCGCAGCGCGAGCTTGTAGGGCTTGCCCACATCGGTGACCGGCAGCGAGTCAATGATCGTGACCTCTCTAGGGGCGGCCGCGGACTCGGAGACCCGTTCGGTCGCCCACGCCTGCAGGTCACCGCCGGACACCGTGGCGCCGTCGCGGACGGTGACATAGCCGACGGGGACCTCGCCCGCGTGCACGTCGGGACGACCGACGACCCCGGCGTCGGTGACATCGGGGTGCTCGAGAAGAGCGTCCTCGACCGCGCGGGGATCGATGTTGTGCCCGCCGCGGATGATGAGGTCCTTGGCGCGGCCGGTGAGCGTCACGAAACCGCGATCATCCACGGATCCCAGGTCACCGGTGTCCAGCCACCCGTCGCGAACAGACCCGCCGTCATCGAGATCGAACCCGTTGTCCTTGCGGCCGCGGACGTAGCCGGCGAACACGGTGGGGCCTGACACGACGAGCCGCCCGACGGTGCCGGCGGGTAGTTCCTGCCAGTGCTCGTCGACGGCGCGGATCTGCTGATAGGGCAGGCGTTGCCCGACCGAACCGGCGGGCTGGCCGTCGAAGAAACTGCGAACGCTGGCGCAGGTCGCCTCCGTGAGTCCGTAACCCTCGAGCAGGGGGACTCCCGTATGGGACTCGAACCCCTCACGCACCGCGGGCGGCAGCATGGACGCGCCGACCAGGCACGCCCGCAGACTGGAGATGTCGGCGTCGACCGGGCACTGGGCGAGCACCGAGTACACCGTGGGGACGGCGCTCATCGCGGAGATCTCGTGCGCCCGGACGAGCTGCCAGAACACGCCGTAGAGGGCGAGGTCGCGGTACCCCAGCGGTCCCGCCCACACGACGGTCTGGCCGCGCAGCATCGGGGCGAGAACGGTGACGATCAACGCGTTGACGTGGAACAGCGGCAGCGCGGCAAAGACGACGGAGTCCTCGTCGAGCACGGTGTTCGCCGCGATCATCCACGCATTGGAGACCTCGTTGCGGTGCGAGTGACCGGCCAGCTTGGGCACGCCGGTGGTCCCACCGGTGTGGAACAGCGCGGCGAGGTCGTCGGCACCGCGGTCCTCCTCGACCGCGACGCGGGGGAGCTCGGCCGCGTCGAGGTAGGCGACGGTGACGTCGCCCAGGTCGGGCACCTCGGGTTCGGTATCGGCCCCGGTGGGGCGCAGGAGGAACACCGTGTCGATCCCGGTGGCGGCCACGATGTCGGGAAGTCCCGAGAAGACTGCGGGGTCGAGGTCGGGGCCGGCGGCGACGAGGACCCTCGAGCCCGATCTACCGATCAGTTCGGCCACGTGCTCGGCGTTCATGGCCGGGTTGATCGGGGCGGCGACGCCTGCGCGCTGTGCCGCGAAGAACACCTCGATCAGCTCGACGCAGTTGGGCGCCAGCAGGGTGACCGCGTCCCGGCCGCCGACCCCCGCGGCGCGGAGAGCGGCGGCGTGTCTGTCGACGGCGTCGAGCAACTGCGCGTGCGTGCGGTCGGTGGTCTGCTGCCACCGGGTCGCGTCGGGCATGACGCGCAGCGCGGTGCGTTCAGGCCACTGCTCGGCCGCGCGGGTGAGGACCGCGTACGTCGATGCCGGCAACCCGCGGGCGTCGAGTGGTGTCTGTTCGATCAGCGCGACGTCGTCGGGGGTGTCGTAGGCCGGCCACAACGACGCCGATGAGGTGGGGGCGATCATGCGTAGCGCACCACGTTCCGCTGGACGCCGAGATCCAGCGTCCCGTCGCCCGCACGGACCGACGTCTCGACGATGTCGCCGTCCTGCAGGTACTTCGGGTTACCGGCCTGGCGCTTGAAGAACGCCTTCCACTTCAGGTGCGGCGGGAGCAGCGCTCCGATCATCTCGATGGGTTTCGCGGGTGCGGTCAGTGCGGTGCCGCCGGGCGTGCCGGTCAGGAGAAGGTCGCCGGCGTCGACACGCTGGAACCTGTTCAGGGTCCGCACCGCCTCCAGGGGGCTGTAGATCATGTCGGCGACGGTGCTGTTCTGACGCGTGACCCCGTTCACCCGCAACTGGAGGGTGAGGGTGGAGAACCTGTCCCACTCACCGGGCTCCAGCAACACCAGGACGGGACCGACCGGGGTGAAGCTCGGGTAGGACTTGGCCTCGTAGAACTGCGTCTTGGGCAGCTGCACGTCGCGGGCTGACACATCGTTGGTGATCACGAGGCCCGCCACGGCGTCGGCGAGGGTCGCCTCGTCGATGGTGGTCCCGACGGGCAGGCTGGCCCCGAAGACCAGGCCGATCTCGACCTCGTAGTCCAACAGCTGCACGTGCGCGGGCTTGATGATGTCGTCGTTCGGCCCGACGATCGATCCCGAGGCCTTGCGGAAGAACGTCAGCGGGACCTTGTCGGGGTTCATCCCGGAATCGCGGACATGCGAGACGTAGTTCGTCATCTGCGCGATCACCCGACACGGTGCTGTCACCGGAGACTGCAGTTGCAGGCTCGCCGGGTCGACGACCTCGCCGCTGTCGGTCGTGGCCAGGACGACCGCCTGACGATCCGCGATCAGCTCGGCGGTGGTGGTCGCCCGCGTGTCGATGCGACGGGCGCCGGCGGGCACCAGCACCCACCACGCGTCGGCGGTACGGAGAACGGACAGGCTCATGTGCGGGCTACTTTCATCAGGCCGAAGAGGCGTTGGACGTCGAATTCGTTGTCGGACTCGCGCAACGACGAGAGGATGGAGGTCAACTCGCGCAGTGCGGCGCGGCCCGGCTTGATACCCAGGAAGTCCGCGGTCGCCGGCGGGCCCCACTGGTTGAGGCCTGACGCCGTCATCGGGGCCCAGCCGGCGTCGACCGTGCTGTCGAAGTGGTCACCGTCGGTGAAGTGTTCGACCAGGAACCCGTCCGGATCGCGCCAGTAGTCGAAGAGCTGACTGCCCTGGATGTGGCGACCCAGCCCCCACGAGTGGTCGTATCCCCGGTCGAGGAGGTACTCGCTCCCGGCGGCCAGGGCGTCCAGATCGCAGACCTGGTAGGCGGAGTGGACGTATCGGTCGGCGGGGCCGAGCGTCAGGGCCAGGGTGTGGTGGTCGGCGACCTCTCCGCCGCGGTCACACCGGATGAAGCTCATCACGGGTCCGCGTTCGCGCTGGCCGGGGTAGTACAGGAAGTCACTCACGATCATTCCCAGGTTGTGCAGGTACCAGTTGAGCGACGACAGGTAGCGCGTCGACGACAGCACGACGTGGCCGAGGCGCTCGACGACGGCCGGAGCGCGCGGGGGTCGCTGAGTGCTGTTGACGCGGGTCCGGTCGCGTTCGAAGTTGAACGGGTTGCGGACGCTCTGCAGGGGCAGCGCTGGCCATTCGGTGACTCCTGAGACCACCCGCACGCGGCACCCGCTGGGATCCCGGGTGGTGACCGCACTCCCTCCGAGGGCGTCCCCGAGAGACTCCACGGGCCGTCCCCATTCGGAGGCCAGAGTGTGGACGTCGGCGTCGTCGGCCGCGAGGAAGGCCGCGCCGGTGAACGCGGTCCGCGGTGCTCGACGGACGATGACACACGGCGGCCCCGCGAGGGCGCCCCGCAGGTGCAGCTCATCGGGAGTCTGGAAGGTGGGGGTGAACCCGAAGTCCACCGCGAACGCGGCGGTGCGCACGAGATCGGGTTTGTCGAACTCCAACCAGGCGATGTCGTGGACTTTCACCACCGGGTCCGGCCGGCGCCCGGGATGTTCCCCGGGCAGGGCGCCCTGATCGGCGTGCAGTCCCTCGTGCACGTCATGGTTGACCGTCATCTCGACTCCCGTCGTATCGGTTGACGATATCGTCATATACGCCGCACACGTCAGTCAAGTCCGTTGACGAAGTCGTCACGGGTGCGTATGGGACCATGTGACCCATCGTGGAAGGAGAATGCGATGGCCCAGGCTGATCCGGGCGTTCTCACGCGGGCTCAGAGACGCAAAGCCCAGACCCGGCGGTCCCTCATCGGTGCCGCCCAGCAGTTGATGGCGCAGGGTCGGACCGCGGTGTCGGTCCTCGACATCACCACCATGGCCGACGTCGGCAACGGCTCGTTCTACAACCACTTCGCCACGAAAGAGGAGTTGTTCGAGGCCGCGGTGATGTCCGTCGTCGAGGACCACGGCGAACTGCTGGACGCCTTCACCGAGGGGATGAGCGATCCGGCGCACATGTTCACGCAGAGCTTCCGCCTGACCGGTCGTCTGCACCGCAGGTACCCCGAATTGAGCAGAGTCGTGGTCAACCACGGTCTGTCGGTCCTCTCCACCGCCGACGCGGGCCTGCTTCCCCGCGCGCGTCGCGATATCGAGGCCGCGGTCGCCGCCCGGCGGTTCGTCACCACCGACATCGACGTGGCCCTGACCGTCGTCTCCGGGTCCGCGCTGACGCTGGCGTTGCTGCTGCACGACCAGCCCGAACGCGACGACGCGGCCACGACCGACGCCGTCACCGCCCACGTCCTGCGCGCCCTGGGTGTGAGTGAGGACGAGGCCGCGGCGCTCATCGCTCTTCCGTTGCCGGCCTGGGACTGATCTCACCGGATCTCCCGGGCGTGGCGTGACGAGGCGGGTCAGGTGGCGGTCGCCGCGACCCGCACCATCTCGTCGACCGACACCAGTTTGCGGCGGCGGCGGCCGTCGATGCGCCCGGCCGCCCGTTCGTGGTCGTCGATCGCGGCCCACCCGGCTGCGTCGATCCGGTGGCCGTGGCGCCCGGCGATCAGGGCGTCGACGTCGTCCTCACCGATCGCGGGAGGCGGCAGACGCCCCTGGGTCCAATCGGCGATGATGGCCTCGGCGGTCTGCAGACCACACTGCCTGTTGGCGCCGATCCCGCCCCGGGCGCCGCGCTTGATCCACCCGGCGACGTACATTCCGGCCACCGGGGATCCGTCGTCGATGACGCGACCGCCGTCGTTGGGGATGACGGCGGCACGGGAGTCGAACGGTAGTCCGGAGAACGGATCTGCGCGATACCCGATCGACCGGATCACCGTGGACGCGGGCACGGTCGTCTCCGGGCCCGTCGGGACGACGCGACCGGTGCCGTCGGTGCTGTACGCCATGCGCGTGACCCGCACTCCCGAGACACCGTGGTCGTCGCCGAGGATGGCGGCGGGGGAGGACAGGTAACGGAACGCGACCGTGCGCGCCGCTCCCGTCGGTGTGCGGGCGGCGTAGCCGCGGGCGAGGCGCAGCTTGGTGGAGGTGGTGGGGTCCAGCGTTCCCGCCTGTTCGTCCCGGTGGGTCCGCGGGTCGAGAACCAGGTCAGCCGGGTCCACGACGACGTCCACGCCGGAGAGCGAGGCGAATGCCTGGAACTCCGAATTGGTGTACGCGGCGTGGGCCGGACCGCGTCTGCCCAGGATGCTCACGTGCCGCACCGTTGACTGCCGAAGGGCCCGCAGCGCGTGATCGGCGATATCGGTGCGCGCCAGCTCATCGGGATCTGTCACGAGGATCCGAGCCGCATCGAGGGCCACGTTGCCGTTACCCACGATCACGACGGACTCGCCGCTCAGGTCGATCTCGTCGTCGGCATGGTCGGGGTGGCCGTTGTACCAGGCCACGAAGTCCGTGGCGGCGAGCGATCCGGGCAGATCCTCGCCGGAGATGGACAGAGCGCGGTCAGCGGCCGCGCCGGTGGCGACGATCACCGCGTGATACCTCGCGCGGAGTTCGTCGAGGGTGACGTCGACTCCCACCTCGACGTTGAGGAAGTACCGGAACGCCTCTCGAGACGCGGTCGCGGCGAATGTCCGCTCGACGCCTTTGGTCGCCGCGTGATCCGGGGCGACACCCGCGCGCACCAGACCATAGGGGGTGGGGAGGCGGTCGAACATGTCGACCGTGACGCCGCGGTGTCGCAGCAGTTCCCCCGATGTGTAGAAGGCGGCGGGCCCTGCACCGATGACCGCCACTCGGAACGGAAGCGGTCCGGAGTCCGATGCCGGACGGGGCGGCGTCCAGGTGCCGGCGATCTCTCGTCCCCGGAAGTAGTCAGCGTTCATCTCCGGGAAGGCCGAGTCCGGCGACAGCAGGTCGTCCGGAACGATGGCGTCGACGGGACACTCGTCCACACACGCCCCGCAATCGATGCAGGCGGCCGGGTCGATGTGTAGCATCTCGGCCCGGGCGAACTCGGGCGACCCGGGGGTCGGATGAATACAGTTCACCGGACACACCGTGACGCAGCTCGCGTCGTTGCAGCACGGTCGCGTGATGACATGGGCCACCGGTCATCCTCCTTGGATCGTCATGAACCGTCCGCCTGTGGCGGACGGCGTTCACTCAGCGGAACGAGGCCCGGAAGGACTCGAAGCCCTGAAGGCAGTTGTTGCGCAGCAGTTCCGGATCACTGACGCTGATGGAAGAGACGCGCGGGACCATCGCGTGCAGCAGCGTCTGCATCTCCAACTTCGCCAGCTGCATGCCGACGCAGGTGTGCACGCCGTGCCCCCATCCGACGTTGCTGCCGCGCCACTCCAGCGAGAATCTCTCGGGGTGGTGGAAATGCCGCTCGTCGCTGTTCGCGGCGGCGAACACCACCGCGACACGATCCTTCGGGCGCAGTTGGACCCCACCGAACTCGGTATGCGCGGCGACTGATCGGGTGAACGACCTGACCGGCGACGCCATCCGCACCGCTTCCACCACCGCGGTCGGGATCAGGTCCGGGTCCCGGCGCAGCCGTTCCCAGAGCCCGGGGGTGGTTCCCAGGCTCCAGAGCAGTTGGCCGGTCGACAGGATCGTGGTGTCCAGACTCGGTGCGACGAAGTCGATGATCATGTACTTCGCCTCGACCCGCCCGATCTCTCCCCGGTCAGCCGCATCGAGCACCGTCGACGCCCACCCGCCGGGTGTCACGTTCGGGCGGCCGACCGCCAACGTGTAGAGGAACAAGCCGAGCGATCCGCGTACGGAACCCCGCGCCCGGCGATTCGCCGAACCGAGACCGTCGAACGTCGACTGGCCCCAGTTCAGCATCTGCTCCG
>NZ_JAALEC010000551.1:0-1464 GCF_014145205.1 Dietzia sp. DQ11-44 | reverse complement strand
TCCGCCTGCACCGGCAGGCGGGTCGCGAAGTCGGCGATGCCATCGAAGTGATCTCGCGCCAACAGTCGGTCGACGGTGTCCGTGGCCTCCTGCTCCAGTGTGGGCAGCGACGGGCGTATCGCCCGCGAGGTCAGGGACTGCATGAGGATCATCCGGCGGGTCATGTGCGTGGCGTCGTCACTCGCGAGTGTGGTGTAGTGCCCGAGGGTGTTGGCGACCGGGTTGGCGCCCACGCCCCTGCCGCTGCGGAAGGTCGCGTCGTCGCGTAGGGCCAGCCGCACGTCGTCGAACCGGCCGATCGCGAACATCCGATGACGCGGGAGCCATACGACGGGGCCGGCGTCCCGGATTCGGCGATACACCTCCTGTGGCCTGTCGACCACCTCGTCGCCGTACAGATCGACGTCAACCACCGGCGCCCCACGATGGGTGGCGGTCCGGAGTGGGGGGTATCGGAGAGTCATCTGCCCGTCCTGGTGTCACGAGTCGCACGGGTACGCGCCGCGCGAGTCGATTCCGTCATTGCTGACGAAATCATCATCTAAAAGTATGGCAAAGGTCAAGTGATGTCCGCGGACACGCCCGGAATGCCGCGGCTGCGCGTCCGGGCAGTGCGGTCAGCTCAGTACGACGATCAGATCGCCGGCTTCGACCTGTCCGACCGTGTTGATGGCGATGCGGTCCACAGTGCCGCCTCCGGCGCTCGTGATCGCGGCCTCCATCTTCATGGCTTCGATGGTGGCGACGGTGCCGCCGGGTTCGATCTCGTCGCCGACTCCGACGGCGACGGTGACCACGCCGGAGAAGGGTGCGGGGATGTGGAGGGGGTTGCCGGGATCGGCCTTTTCCGCGGCGGGTACCTCGACGCCTACTGAACGGTCGCGGACCGGAACCGGCCGCAATTGTCCGTTGATGATGCACATCACGGTGCGCATGCCACGGTCGTCCGGTTCGCTGATGGCTTCGAGACCGATGAGGAGATCGACGCCGGGCTCGAGTTCGACGCGGTGTTCCTCGCCGTAGCGCAGGCCGTAGAAGAACTGGTTGGTCGAGAGCTGGGAGGTGTCACCGTACTGCTCGCGATGCTGCTCGAACTCCGCGGTCGGGCCGGGGAACAGAAGCCTGTTGAGAGTCTCCTGCCGGATGCGACCGGCCGTCCGCAGCGCGGCGGCGTCGGCATCGGATATCGGGGTCACCTCCGGCGCCGGCGGGCGCCCCTGGAGTGCGGTGCTGCGCAGCGGTTCCGGCCAGCCGCCGGCGGGGTCCCCGAGCTCGCCACGCAGGAACCCGATCACCGAGTCAGGGATGTCGTAGGACGTGGGGTCCGCCGCGAAGTCGGCCGCGGAGATCTCGCGTCCGACCAGGGCGAGGGCGAGATCGCCGACGACCTTCGACGACGGGGTGACCTTGATCAGCCGGCCCAGCATGCGGTCGGCCTCGGCGTAAGCCTGTTCGACGGCTTCG
>NZ_JAALEC010000550.1:0-2932 GCF_014145205.1 Dietzia sp. DQ11-44 | reverse complement strand
TACAACTGGCCGCCGGGGATCTCGTGCGTGTACACACGTCCGGTGGGAGCGGGCAGTCCCGATTCGAACGGCGCGTACACCTTCCGCAGGGCCTCCCAGTACGGTTCCAGATCGCACACCGCAGCGAGGTCCAGGCCGGTATCGCGGTCGGTGTGGGCGGTGGCGGCCACGATCGCCGACAACGCCGGCTGTGAGGTGGTCCCCGCCATGGCGGCGCTCGCGCCGTCGACCGCGTCCGCGCCCGCCTCCCACGCGGCGAGGTAGGTCGCGAGCTGGCCCCCGGGGGTGTCGTGGGTGTGGACATGGATGGGCAGGTCGAACTCCGACCGCAGCGCTGTCACGAGCGTCGTCGCGGCGGGTGCGCGCAACAGGCCGGCCATGTCCTTGATCGCGAGCACGTGGGCGCCGGCGTCGACGATCTGCTCGGCCAGGCGGAGGTAGTAGTCGAGCGTGTAGAGGTCCTCGGACGGGTCGGCCAGGTCGCCGGTGTAGGACATCGCGACCTCGGCGACCGCGGTCCCGGTCTCGCGCACGGCATCGATCGCCGGACGCATCGCGTCGATGTTGTTCAAGGCGTCGAAGATCCGGAAGACGTCGATACCCACGTCGGTGGCCTCGGCCACGAACGCCGAGGTCACGGCGGTCGGATACGGGGTGTAGCCCACGGTGTTCGCACCCCGCAGCAACATCTGCAGACAGATGTTGGGGATCGCCGACCGCAATTGCGCCAGCCGATCCCACGGATCCTCCTTGAGGAACCGCAACGCCACGTCATAGGTGGCGCCACCCCAGCACTCCACTGACAACAGTTCCGGCGTCAGGGCGGCCACGTGCGGGGCGACCGCCAGGAGGCCCGAGGTCCGCACCCGGGTGGCGAGCAACGACTGGTGTGCGTCGCGGAAAGTGGTGTCGGTGACCCCGAGCTGCGGGCGTGACCTCAGATCGGCGGCGAACCCCTGTGGTCCCAGCTCGAGGAGCCGTTGCCGCGACCCCGGCGGGGGGTTGGTCAGTGATGAGGGGTCCAGGCCGGGGAGCTTGTCTCCCGGGTACACCGGGGTGGGACGCTCTCCGTGCGGCCGGTTGACCGTCACATCCGCGAGGTAGTTCAGGATCTTCGTTCCGCGATCGGCCGACGGTCGCGCGGTCAGCAACTCCGGACGGTCCTCGATGAACGAGGTCGTGGCCCGACCGGCCTGGAAGTCCGTGTCGTCGAGCACCGCCTGCAGGAACGGGACGTTCGTGGCCACTCCCCGGATGCGGAACTCGGCGATCGCCCGGCGCGCCCGTGCGAACGCGGTGTCGAAGTCCCGCCCGCGACAGGTCAACTTCACCAGCATCGAGTCGAAATGTGCGGACACCTCGGCACCGAGGGCCACACCGCCGTCCAGGCGTACACCCGCCCCGCCCGGGGCCCGGTAGGCGGCGATCCGCCCGGTGTCCGGTCGGAAACCGTTGGTCGGATCCTCGGTGGTGATCCGGCACTGGAGTGCCGCGCCGCGGATCGTCAGCTGATCCTGTGAGAGCCCGAGGTCGTCCAGTGACTCGCCCGATGCGATCCGCAACTGCGACTGCACCAGATCGACATCGGTGATCTCCTCGGTCACGGTGTGCTCGACCTGGATGCGCGGATTCATCTCGACGAATCTGTGCTGTCCGCTCTCGTCCACCAGGAACTCGACCGTGCCGGCCCCCGAGTAGCCGATGTGGTGGGCGAACGCGACCGCGTCGGCGCATATCCTCTCGCGCATCCCCTGCGTGAGGTTCGGCGCCGGCGCGAGCTCGATCACCTTCTGATGGCGGCGCTGCAGGCTGCAGTCGCGCTCGAACAGATGGATGACCCCGCCCCGGGTGTCGGCCAGGATCTGCACCTCGATGTGTCGCGGGTTGATCACCGCTTGCTCGAGGAACATCGTCGGGTCACCGAATGCCGACTCCGCCTCGCGCGATGCCGCGCTGATCGCGTCCGCCAACTCCTCGATCGTTCCCACCCGACGCATCCCCCGACCGCCGCCACCGGCCACCGCCTTGACGAACACGGGGAAGGTCATGTCGCGCGCCGCCGCGACGAGCTCGTCGGGATCTGCTGAGGGCGCGGAGGAGGCGAGTACCGGCAGGCCCGCCTCGCGCGCCGCGGCGACCGCACGCGCCTTGTTGCCCGCCAATTCCAGGACCGACGCCGGCGGACCGACGAACGCGATTCCCGCCGACGCGCACGCCGCCGCGAGATCCGGGTTCTCCGATAGGAATCCGTATCCCGGATAGATCGCATCCGCGCCGGATCGCTGCGCGACCGCGATGATCTCCTCGATCGACAGGTACGCCCGCACCGGATGGCCGGGAGCCCCGATCTGGTACGACTCATCGGCCTTCAGTCGGTGCGGGGAGTTGCGATCCTCGTGCGGGAACACCGCGACCGTCTTCGCACCCAACTCGTACGCTGCCCGAAAGGCGCGGATCGCGATCTCACCGCGATTGGCCACCAGAACCTTGTGGAACATTCGACGTCCTCGCTTCTCGGATGTGCTCTCGGGCATGCGCGTGGTGACTGAAACATCAGGGTTGACGGAATCATCACTCACGACTGCGTTCGAGTCAACCCTCACCGCACCGGCGAAATCGCGATCACTCCGGCTCAGCCGGCGGCCGCCGCGTCCACCGCGCGGGCCTCGAGAGCGCGGGTGAGGTCCGCGTTCTGCTCGGCGAGGATCCGGCGCAGGGCGGCCGGGCGGGAGGTGTCCGCGATCACGGCATCGAAGCGGGCCACGGTGTCGGCGTCCACCGACCACGCCGGGAACAACCCGGCGGCGACGGTCTTGGCGAGGTCACCGGACCGCGCCTTCCACAGTGCGGTCACGTCGTCGAGGTACCGCTCGCACAGGCCGGTGAGCAGGTGCTCCTGGCCCGGCAGGTCGATGCCCAGCAGGGTGGCGCG
>NZ_JAALEC010000549.1:0-1864 GCF_014145205.1 Dietzia sp. DQ11-44 | reverse complement strand
ACAAGAGCGTTCCGCACACCCGCCTCCCGGGCGATGTGTGCGGAACGCTCTTGTCGACGAGGTCGGCCGGGTCGACGGGGCCGACGGGGCCGGCGGGGCTCAGCTCAGCGGGCGCGGCGGGCCAGGCGCTCGGTGTCGGAGATGATGACGCTCTTGCCCTCGAGCCGCAGCCAGCCGCGGTGAGCGAACTCGGCCAGGGCCTTGTTGACGGTCTCGCGGGACGCGCCGACCAGCTGGGCGATCTCCTCCTGCGTGAGGTCGTGCGTCACGCGGATGTTGGCGCCCTCCTGGGTGCCGAAGCGCTGGGCCAGCTGCAGCAGCGCCTTGGCCACGCGACCGGGGACGTCGGTGAAGATGAGGTCGGCCAGGTTGTTGTTGGTGCGGCGCAGGCGGCGGGCCAGCACGCGGAGCAACTGATCGGAGATCTCGGGACGCTCGGAGATCCACCGCTTGAGCGCGGAGCGGTCCATGGCCTGGACGGAGACGTCGGTGACGCAGACCGCCGAGGAGGTCCGCGGGCCCGGGTCGAAGATGGACAGCTCGCCGAACATGTCCGACGGGCCGAGGATCGACAGCAGGTTCTCGCGGCCGTCGGGGGCCTTGCGGGAGAGCTTCACCTTGCCGGAGGTGACGATGTACAGGCTGTCGCCCTGCTCGCCCTCGCGGATGATCACATCACCCTTCGAGTACTCCTCGCGGGTCAGGTCGGCACGCAGCGCCGAGACGGCCGCGGGCTCGACACCCTGGAAGATGCCGGCCCGGGTGAGTACGTCGTCGGCAGACTGGTCCGTGCGGCGATCTATCGTCACAGTCTGTGACCCTCCCGTTCGGGCGCGGACGAGCGAGGTCCGCGCCATGGCGTGCGTGTGGCGAAAGCCACTGTAGCCGTTCCGGTGCCCCAGGTGTGACCAACGCGCGGCGACCGGGGTGGGTCAGGTCTCGATCTTCTCCGGCTCGGCCAGGATGGCGGCCTCGAACTTGTCCATCAGGAGGGCGAAGCCGGCGAGGAGGACCGGGACCAGGACGACGAGGATTCCCTGCATGACCCCGAGTAAACACCCCCGCGGGCCGGCGCGCACGCGCGGGCCGGCGCACCCGAGGGTGGTCCGGGCCGTAATGTGGACTCATGCCCGACCCCGCTCCAGCTTCCACGAAGCGCCGCAGACGAGGGGTGGCCGCGAGGGGGGTGGAAACCGACCTCGGGCGCACCCGCCGCGCCAGGCGCATGCTCCGCACCCTCGAGAGCGCGTTCCCGCACGTCTACTGCGAGTTGGACTTCCGCGACCCGCTCGAGCTGAGCGTCGCGACGATCCTGTCCGCGCAGTGCACGGACAAGCGGGTCAACGAGGTCACGCCCGCCCTGTTCGCCCGGTACCGCACGGCCGCGGACTACGCGGGCGCGGACCGCGAGGAGCTGGAGGCGCTGATCCGTCCGACCGGTTTCTACCGCAACAAGGCACGCAGCATCCAGGGTCTGGGCGCGGCGCTGGTGGAGAGGTACGACGGCGAGGTGCCGCGTCGGCTCGAGGACCTGGTCACCCTCCCCGGGTTCGGGCGGAAGACGGCCAACGTGGTGCTCGGTAACGCGTTCGGCGTGCCCGGGCTGACGGTGGACACGCATTTCATGCGCCTGGTCGCGCGCTGGAGGTGGACCGAGGCCACCGACCCGGTCCGCATCGAGCGGGAGGTGGCGCGGCTGCTCCCGCGCGCGGAATGGACCGACGCCAGTCACCGGATCATCTTCCACGGCCGACGGGTGTGTCACGCGAGGACCGCGGCCTGCGGGGCGTGTGTCCTGGTCGACGACTGCCCGTCCGCGGGCGAGGCCGGCCCGCTCGATCCGGTGGCCGCCGCCCGCCTCGTG
>NZ_JAALEC010000548.1:0-2872 GCF_014145205.1 Dietzia sp. DQ11-44 | reverse complement strand
GACGACCGCGGTGGGCGTGGCGGGAGCGGTGGTGGTGGCGCGAGAGGCCCGGGTCGAGGTCGCGGTGGTGCTGGGGCCGGCCGGGGCGGTCACCTCGGGAGACGTCTCGTCGCGCGATCGCATCAGCGCGACGGTGGTGACGGTCGCAACGAGGACCCCGACCACCACGACCACCGCGAGGGCCGCGTAGACCGGCGACCGACCGCCTCCCCGCACTCCGTCGGTCCCGGTCACGTCGCCACCCCGTCGCCCTGGCTAGAGGGTCATCCCGGGCGGTAGCGGACCGATCGGGGTCGCGTCCCCCGCGCCGGCGAACGGGTTCCACACGTAGATGGTGGAGGCGTAGACGGCCTCCGCATTCGGTTGGCCCGCCACCGGCTCCTGTTGCACGCGCAGCTCCACGTGGAAGTCGCTGTGCTGCCCGAGCAGGACACGCGGCGTGGTGCCGGGCTGCGTCGCGACCTGCTCGCCCCGGTGGAACAGCACGACACGGGTGGGCGACGAGACCGTCCCGCCCGCGGTCTCCAGGAACAGGTAGCCGAGTTCACCGCACAGGTTCCCGCTCTGCCCGACCGTCCACCCGACCCCGGGGAACGGCCCGGGGGTCTGCGCGGCGATCCGCTGCACGTCCACCGAACACCCGGCGGGCGGAGGCATGAGGGAGTCGGTGTTGACCGCGGATGCAGCGGGCGCCCAGGACGCGAGCAGGCCGGCGGTCAGGGCCGTGGCGGTCAGGGCCCTGACGTTCGGTGTTCTGACGTTCGGTGTGCTGACGTTCGGTGTGCTGACGGTTCCGGGCATCGAGATCGCCTCTCCGATCGAGTACACCCCATGGTGACACGGGTCACACCGGAGAACCACCGTGAGTGGTGACCGGGCGCCCCCCGACCCCTCGGTACGGTGGGACCACCCGGCGGCGCACCCCTCACGCCGCCCGATGAGGAGAGTGCCGTGACCGGTCGATACGCCCCTGGACACACTCTGGATCAGGCCGTCGCTCTCGAACGCGGCGGCGAGAACCTGGTCCGGGGCCGCACGGTCGACGCGTGGGCCAACATGGTCGGGCCGTTCGGCGGGACGACCGCGGCGACGATGCTGCAGGCGATCCTGCAGCACCCGGAGCGACACGGTGACCCGCTGGCTCTGACGTTGAACTACGCGGGCCCGGTGGCCGAGGGCGAGTTCGAGATCGAGGTGCTTCCGACCCGCACCAACCGCTCCAACCAGCACTGGTGGCTCGAGATGCGCCAGGGCGATCAGGTGGTCACCACCGCCACGGCGATCACCGCGCTGCGCCGGGAGACGTGGTCGGAGACCGAGGTCGGCCCGCCCGGGGTCCCCGCACCCGAGGACCTGACCCCGGCCGCGGCGGACCGTGGGGTCAAGTGGGTGGACAACTACGACATGCGGTTCGTGACGGGGGCGTGGCAGTCGGTCGAGGACGGACAGACGAGCCCGGATTCGACGACGACGATGTGGATCCGCGACACCCCGCCCCGCCCACTCGACCACGTCGCGCTCACCTCGATGTGCGATTCGTTCTTCCCCAGGTCATTCCTCCGGCTCGGCCGGCCGATCCCCGCGGGAACGGTCACGCTGACGATCCACTACCTGGCCACCACGGACGAGATCGCGGCCCAGGGCACGGACTTCATCCTGGGCAGCGTCCACGCCCACCGGTTCCACGGCAACTACCACGATGAATCGGCGAGACTGTGGGGCCGCGACGGCACCCTGCTCGCCACCAGCCACCAACTCATGTACTTCAAGTCCTGAGTACCGCGGGCCGGAGGAGGACCCAGCACATGTCGACCACTCGGAACCACACCACCCACGAGGTCCTCAACCAGGCGCCGCCGCGCGTGGACGTGGACGAGTACGCGCTCAATCCCGCACTCCGGGAGGCCGTGGGAGTCTTCGCGCCCGGCGCGGTCACCGACCGATTCCACGAGATCGGCCGACACGTGGGCACCGGGCAGTACCAGCACGACGCGGAGCTGGCCAACACCCTGCCGCCGGTGCACCGCGCCCACGACCGGTGGGGCAACCGGGTGGACGAGATCGAGTTCCACCCCTCCTATCACCGGATCATGGAGTACTCGGTGTCCCGCGGGGTGCACACCTCCGCCTGGGCGGACCCGGGGCCCGGCGCCACCGTGGAGCGGGCCACCGGCTTCATGCTGGTGTCGCAGATCGAGGCCGGGCACGGGTGCCCGCTGTCCATGACGCACGCCGTGGTGCCGTCCCTGCGGTTGAGCCCGGAGCTGGCCGCGGAATGGGAGCCGGCGCTGATGTCCAGGGTCTACGACCCCGAGCTGCGCGACCCCGCCACCAAGTCGGGGGTGTTGTTCGGGATGGCCATGACCGAGAAGCAGGGCGGGTCGGACGTCCGGGCCAACACCACCACGGCCACCCCGGTCGGGGACGGCCTGCACGTGCTGCGCGGCCACAAGTGGTTCTGCTCGGCCCCACAGTCGGACGCCTTCCTGGTGCTGGCGCAGGCACCGGAGGGACTGAGCTGCTTCCTCGTCCCCCGCGTCCTCCCGGGCGGCGAGCGCAACCCCTTCCTGGTCCAACGCCTCAAGGACAAGCTGGGCAACAAGTCCAACGCCTCGTCCGAGGTGGAGTTCGACGGCACCCTGGGCTGGATGGTCGGCGATCCCGGCCGTGGGGTGCGCACCATCATCGAGATGGTCGGGCGCACCCGCCTGGACTGCGTCCTGGGCGCCACGGCCGGAATGCGCCAGGGCGTGGCCGAGGCCGCGTGGCACGCCCGACACCGGGCGGCGTTCGGGGCGACCCTGGTGGACCAGCCGGCCATGGCCGCCGTTCTGGCGGACCTCCAACTCGAGGCGGAGGCCGCCACCTGGAC
>NZ_JAALEC010000547.1:0-2269 GCF_014145205.1 Dietzia sp. DQ11-44 | reverse complement strand
ACCGCCGCGAGCACCGGCCGCGGGGTCACCTGCACGTCGATCATCGCGCCGGCCACCGCCTCGTCGCGGACGTTCACCACGTACTCGGTCACCCCGAGGTCGGCGAGCGGGCCGTCCACCGCCCGGGCGATGTCCGACCGCAGCCGGGAGGCGTCGGGCCCGGCACGTTCCGGGTCGTCCGCCCACACCACCGCCAAGAGCATGTCCATGAACCGGGATCCTAGATGCCGTTACCCTGGCGGACATGGCGATCGACTGGGCCCGGATGGGTCGCACCGCGGCCCGGATGAGCCGCAAGTACGGACCGACGGTGGCCCTCGAGGTGCGTCGGCGCCTCGAGGATCGCGGGATCACCTCCGCCGCGCCGCGTGGGGCCGTGGGGGCGGGACGACCCACCACGTCCGGGACCGTGCCCACGTCGAGTCGCGCGCGGACCGTCTCCTACGCACCCGACCTCGACGGTCGGGCCGATCCGGGAGAGATCGTGTGGACGTGGGTCGAGTTCGAGGAGGCCGACGGACGCGGGAAGGACCGTCCGGTCCTGGTGGTGGGCCGCGACGGCGATCGACTGCTCGGCCTCATGCTCTCCTCGCAGGACAGGCGGGACGACGACGAGGGGTGGCTCGGGCTCGGCACCGGACCGTGGGACGCGGAGGGCCGACCGAGCTGGGTCCGCCTGGACCGCGTGCTGGACGTGCCCGAACAGGGCATCCGACGCGAGGGGGCCGTCTGCTCCCGCGCCACGTTCGACCGGGTCGCGGACCGGTTGCGCTCGGACTACGGCTGGCGCTGACGGGCGGTGGTGGCGGGCAGCCCGACACGGGCCCGACCGGGTGCTCGCCCACCCGTCACGCGTTTTGGCCGGTGACGCCGCCGCTGGTAAAGTGGGTCGTCGGTGTCCACCGGATCGCATTGCGCGTGTTCGAGCGGACTAGAGACATGACATCAGATCGACCGGATCCCCCGCGGAGCCGTCGACACACGACCGAAGGTGTGACCAGTGGCAAACATCAAGTCCCAGAAGAAGCGGAACCTCACCAACGAGCGCAACCGTCTCCGCAACCAGTCGATCAAGTCGTCTCTGCGTTCCGCCATCCGCAGCCTGCGTGAGGCCACCGAGGCCGGCGACAAGGCCAAGGCCGGCGCCCTCCTCGTCGCCACCTCGCGTCAGCTCGACAAGGCCGCCACCAAGGGTGTCATCCACCAGAACCAGGCCGCCAACAAGAAGTCGTCGCTCGCCAAGGCCGTCAACGCGCTCTGAGGCGACCCGCTCCCCCAGTCGGGGAGCACAGCCCCGCGTCGTTCGCCGCCGCGATGAGGCTCCGAGGGCCCACCCCCGCACCGATCGAGTGCGCGTGGTGGGCCCTCGTCGCGTTCTAGGCGACGCCGGCCAGTGACCCCACCTCCCGCACCGCCCGCTCGAGCGCGTACGAGGTGTCCTCCGCCTGCCCCTTGACCTCGCCGTTGAGGCGGGCCACCACCTGGAGGGCGCTGCCGAGGGTGTCGATGGACCAGTACCGGGTCTGCGCGGTGACCTTCTTGACCTTCCACGGAGGCAGGCCCTGCCGCGCCAGTTCGGCCGGCGGGGTGCCCCGTTGGGTGCCCACCATGGCGATCGAGTTCACGGCGTCCGCGAGAGCGTCCGCCAACACGACGTGCGGGACCCCCGTGTGCATGGCCCATTCGAGCGCCTCGATCGCGCCGGCCACATCCCCGGTGACCGCGCGCTCGGCCACGGTGAACCCGCTGACCCCCACGACCCCGGAGTGATAGCGGCGCACCGCTTCGACGTCGACCTTCCCCCCGGTGTCGGCCACCAGCTGGCCACACGCCGACGCCAGCTGCCGAAGGTCCGTGCCCACCGCCTCCACCAGGGCCTCACACGCCTCGGGGGCCACCCGGACGTCGAGACCCCGGAACTCCGAGCGCACGAATCCCACCACGTCCATGTGGCGGGAGAGCTTGCCGGCCGCGTGCTCCTGCGCACCGGCCCTACGCAGGTCCGGTACGAGCGCCTTGGCCCGACCCCCGCCCGTGTGCTGGACCACCGTGACCGTCTGGTCCGGCAGGTCGACGGCGGACCCCATCACCGCCGCCTGGGCGTCCTTGCCCAGTTCCGCGGCACCGGTGATCACCACGATCCGGGCCTCGCCGAACAGCGACGGTGAGAGCAGTTCGAACAGCTGCGGTGCACCGACCTCCGGTCCCCCCAGGCGGGAGACCACGGGCGGATCCTCCCCCGCGGGAGCCGCTGCCCGCACGGCCGCCA
>NZ_JAALEC010000546.1:0-10136 GCF_014145205.1 Dietzia sp. DQ11-44 | reverse complement strand
GTCTCCGCGCGGCGGGCCTCGGCGAGATGCTCCCGCACGAGGCATCCGATCCCGCCCCGCAGGCCGCGGGCGTCGCGGTCTGGTCGCGGTACCCGCTCTCGCCACCCGAGCGGGTCGCCGGATTCAGCCTGGGAGTCCTGCGCACGGACATGGCCGGTCCCGCGGGTCCGGTGACGGTGGTGGCGGCTCACCCCGTCGCGCCCGTGTTCGACGGTCCCGCCGCGGTCGAGGAGGCGGACCGTCTGAGGTGGTACCTCGGCGGGTTGCCCGGACCGGCCCCCGTGGTGGTGGGCGGCGACTTCAACGCCACCTGGGACCACGCCCGGTTCCGCGGACTGCGTGGGCTAGGGTACACCGATTCGGTCTCCGGCGGTGGCGACGGCTGGGTGCCCACGTGGCCAGCCGACGGGCGCGTCCCGCCACTGATCGGCATCGACCACGTGCTCGCGCGGGGAGCGTCGGCGGTGGGGGAGACCAGGACCGTCCGGGTGGGTGGCACCGATCACCTGGGCGTGATCGCGACGGTACGTCTTGCCGGGGACCGGGTCCGTTGACCTACGATGCGCACCATGAGTTCACGCATCCTGACAGCAGCGTCCGGCCTCGGTGCGGTCGCGCTCGCCGTGGTACTCGGAGGTTGTGGCGGGGCGACCGTGGAGGGGGAGGCGCCCGAGGTGGCCACGGAGTCCACCACGACGTCCGCCGCGTCGAGTACCCCGTTCGCCGAGGAGCGACCGGAGAAGCCCACCGGGCCCGTGACACCGCCCCCGCCGCCCGAGCCGCAGCCGGAACCGATGCCGGGGGAGCCCGCGCCGGAACCACGAGCGGACGACACCCCGGCGGCTGAGCCCGCTCCCGTCGCCCCCGGAGGCGGTGACTTCGTCGCGCTGCTGCAGAGGCAGGACGTCGCACTCCCCGAGGGCGTGGATCCGGTGGCCACCGCCGCGGAGGCGTGTGGCCGCTTCGACGGGGGCCAGCAGATGGACGAGGTCTCGGGGTGGCTCGGCGAGTACGGGCGGTTGGGCCCCGAGCAGCAGGGATTCTTCCTCGGCGCCGCCGTGGGTACCTACTGCCCCCAGAACTTCCCCAAGCTCGGCTGAGCCCGGCCGGTGTGAGCCCGGCGTCTCACATCCGGCTGTACTTGGCACGGCCCAGGGAGTAGACGCCGTACAACGCGATCCCGACGCCGGTCATGATGAGCAGGATCTGGCCGAACGGCTGCTCGCCGACCGTTCGCAGCGCGGCATCGAGTCCGCCCGCCTTCTCGGGATCCGCGGTCACGACCGCCGCGATCACCAGTCCGCCGAGGATGACCAGGGCGGCACCCTTGGCGATGTACCCGAGCTGACCGGAGACGACGATGGCCCGCCCGACGTGTCCGCCCCCGGTGCGTTCCAGGTCCTCGACGAACTTCTTGGTGGCGCCCTTGTAGACGTGATACGCGCCCACGCCGATGATCACGAGGCCCACCACGACGAGCGCGACCTTGCCCGGTGCGGAGCCGAGCAGTCCGGCGGTGGTACCGGACGCCGTCTCGGAATCCGAATCGGATCCACCGGAGGCGAACCGGGCGGTGGTCACGCCGAGAGCGAGGTAGACGGCGGCCTTGGCGCCCGCCTTGACCCTGTCCGAGGCCTCCTCCGATCCCAGGATCATCTCGATGACCTGCCAGAGACCGAGGGCGAGGAAGCCGATCGCGCCGACCCAGAGGAGGGCCTGGCCACCCGGTGCGGAGGCGATCTCGGCGAGGGCACCCGAGTTGGACGCCTCCTCTCCGCCCGATCCGGTCGCGATCCGGATGGCGATCCACCCGATGAGCAGGTGGAGGATCCCGTTCATGACGAAGCCCGCGCGGGCCAGCCACTCGAGGGCGGGATGGTCGACGGCGGAGCGGGCGGCGCCCTGAACGGAGCGAGGGGAACTGGGTGTCTTCATCTCAGCACTCTCCCACGAGCTCGGCTTCCCCACGACCTCGGCGGTTCACCACTCGATCTCGCCGAGGACGTCGTTCCGCCGACGGAGCTCGGCCAGCCGCTGTTCGGCCGCGCGGTGCTCCTCGGAGCGGCGGCGGGCCTGTTCGGCGAGTGCGTCCGCCTCGACCTCGGCCAGGAGGAGCTGGAGACGGTCCTTCTGTTCGCGCAGTGTCTCGACCGAGGTGTCCATCGCGATGAGCTTGCGTGAGCCCGCGCTGGCATGGAGGAACGGGTTCCGTTCGAGGATCAACCTCGCCTCCTCGGGGTCGAGCACCCGCGACAGCTTGAGCAGCACGGGGTAGCTCTCGCCGTCGCCGCCGGTTCCCGGTTCGTGATCCGGGTCCAGGGCGGCCGCGACCACCTTGAGTGGTCTGGCCCTCGGGGAGGCGCTCCGGAAGTCCACGTCGTCTGCGTCCACGAGCTCCCGACCCCTTCCGTTCCCCGCCTCCTGGCGTTCCCCGGTCCTGGGTCAACCGTAAACGCCCCGGCCACAGGGGCCGGGGCGTTTCAACGATTACGCGAGCTGCGGGATCAGCAGTCGTAGTACAGGTCGAACTCGTGCGGGTGCGGACGCAGGTTGACCGGGGCGATCTCCTTCTCCCGCTTGTACTCGATCCAGTTCTCGATCAGGTCCTCGGTGAACACGCCACCCGCGGTGAGGTACTCGTGATCGGCCTCGAGGCGGTCGAGCACCGCGGAAAGCGAGGTGGGGGCCTGCGGGATGTCGGCGGCCTCCTCCGGCGGGAGTTCGTAGAGGTCCTTGTCCACGGGGGCGTGCGGCTCGATCTTGTTCTTCACGCCGTCCAGGCCCGCCATCATCATCGCGGCGAACGCGAAGTACGGGTTGCCCGACGAGTCGGGACAGCGGAACTCGATGCGCTTGGCCTTGGGGTTGTTGCCCGTGATCGGGATACGGACACAGGCCGAGCGGTTGCGCTGCGAGTACACCAGGTTGATCGGCGCCTCGTAACCCGGGACGAGCCGGTGGTACGAGTTGATCGTGGGGTTGGTGAACGCGAGCAGGCTGGGCGCGTGGTGGAGGATGCCACCGATGTAGTAGCGGGCGACGTCCGACAGTCCCGCGTAGCCGGCCTCGTCGTGGAACAGCGGCTTGCCGTCCTTCCACAGCGACTGGTGGGCGTGCATGCCGGAGCCGTTGTCACCGAAGAGGGGCTTGGGCATGAAGGTCGCGGACTTGCCGTTCTTCCACGCGGTGTTCTTGACGATGTACTTGAAGAGCTGGATGTCGTCGGCCGCGTGCAGGAGCGTGTTGAACTTGTAGTTGATCTCCTGCTGGCCACCGGAGCCCACCTCGTGGTGGAAGCGCTCGAGCTCGAAGCCGGCGTTGGTGAGGTTGGTCGACATCTCGTCGCGCAGGTCGACGAAGTGGTCGTAGGGCGCCACCGGGAAGTACCCGCCCTTGGGGCGGACCTTGTACCCGAGGTTCGGTGAACCGTCGGCCTCGGACTCGGCTCCCGTGTTCCAGTTGCCGGCGATCGAGTCGACCTCGTAGAAGCCGTGGTTGGTGCCCGAGCCGTAGCGGACGGAGTCGAACACGAAGAACTCGGCCTCGGCACCGAAGAAGCAGGTGTCGGCGATGCCCGTGGAGATCAGGTACTCCTCGGCCTTGCGCGCGACGTTGCGGGGGTCGCGGCTGTAGGCCTCACGGGTGAAGGGGTCGTGCACGAAGCAGCTGATGTTCAGCGTCTTCGCCTTGCGGAACTGGTCGAGGCGAGCGGTCGACACGTCCGGCAGGAGCATCATGTCGGACTCGTGGATCGACTGGAACCCCCGGATGGACGAGCCGTCGAACGCCAGGCCGTCCTCCATCATGTCCTCGTCGAAAGCCGCGGCAGCGATCGTGAAGTGCTGCTCGGCGCCGGGCAGGTCGGTGAACCTGATGTCGACGTACTCGACGCCCTCGTCCTTGATGAACTTGATGACCTCGTCCGGAGTGGAGAATGCCACGATGTCGCTCCTCGTCTCTCTGTGCGACGGGCAACCGGTGCCGCCCGTCGTGCGGTGACCTCACGATATGGGCGAGGTGTTGCCCGGCCGTCAACCGAATGTTTCGGCAGTGTTACAGAGGCGGGCCGGGTGGTGTCCCTCCCAATAGGGGTCAGCTTAGTCAACCACTGCGGGGGAACGTCGACACGGGGATCGACCGGGCCCCGGTTACCCTGGGAACCATGCGTGAACTTGCAGGATCATGGCTGTCCGGCCCGACCTCGTCCGGCAACGAGCCGGAGCAGGCCTTCAAAGGTGAGCGGCTCGGGCTGCCCCGGTACGGCGAGGGCTCTCTCGCGCCGCTGGGGGTGCGTCTCGGCGCGCTACTGGTCGACTGGTTCCTGGCCTACGGGTTCGTGGGACTCGTCGTCACCCTCGGTGGACCGGGCCTGCTCGGAGGCGAGACGTTCTCCGCCGTGGCCAGTTGGGCGACTCCGCTGCTCTGGGGCCTGTCCGGCGTGGTGTGCGTCTGGCTCTTCGCCCAGACGCCCGGACAGGCACTCTTCGGGATCGGCACCGCACGGATCGACGCCGACGAGCGGGTCGGTGTCCTCCGTGCGATCGTCCGGGTCGCCTTCGTGTTCTTCCTGCTGCCTCCCCTCGTCCAGGACGAGGACGGCCGCGGCCTGCACGACAGGGCGACGGGTACGGCGCTGATCCGGACCCGGTGACCCCGGAGCTGGTCCCGGTGGGCCCGGTGGGCCCGGAGACGGATCCGGGGATCTGTTCGCGCTAACCCGTCGGCGCGGCCGGCGAGTGCGACCGGCGCGACCAGCGCGACCAGCGCGACCGGTGGGCGTGACGGGCTCCGGCCCCGGTCAGCCCCGTCGCCGGGCGCTGCGCTGCATGTTGCGGACCTTCGCGCCCTGGGGGAGCGGGCCCTTGGGCATCTGGTTCTGGATGCCGGTCTTGGTGCCCAGCGCACGCAACCGGGTGTCCAGGGCGTCGACCTTGGCGCGGTTGATGTTCATCGGGTAGCGGGTCAGGCGACGGTTGAGCTTGCGCAGCGGGACCTGTTCAGGGGTCGTCCCCTCCTCGTCGCCGACGATCAGCTCATAGATCGGGGTATCACCGACGACCCGGGCGACCTTCTTCTTCTCCTGCAGCATGAGTGGCTTGAGCCGGTGCGGCTGCCCCTCGCCCACGAGGACGATCCCGCATCGGCCGACCACGCGGTGCACGGCGTCGAAACTGGTCGTCGCCGCGACGGCCTGATTGACGCGCCAGCCCGATCGGAGCTGATCCAGTGCCCACGCCGCCGCACCGGGCTGTCCTTCGGCCTTCGCGAACACGGTGTTCTGGACGCGGCGGGAGAAGATCACCATCGCCAGCATCAGACCGGTGAGGACACCGAGTGGGAGCATCCACCACTCCCCGCCCCAGAGCGAACCCAGGAGGAAGAACGCGGCGGTGGAGAGGATCAACGCGCCGATCATCAGGGGCCACAGGAGTTTGTCCTGCTTGGACTGGATCTTCAGGGCCTCCCACATCTGCCCGCGCTGCGCTTTGCTCGCCTGCCGCCGTGCAGCCCGAGCCGCCTTCTTGTCCGCCTTGCTGACCTCGCTCTTCGCCATACCGTTCAGGATACGTGGCGGGGACCACCGTTCGGGAACCGCGGTTCGCCGCAGGGGTGGACAGGGCGAGCAGGACGGGTGGCGCGGCTGAGACGGCCGGGCGGCCCGGCTGAGACGGCCGGGTCGGACGTGGGCCCGCGGGGGGTCAGGCCCGGGCGCGCGCCAGCACGGACGAGGCCTCCTGCGAGGCGGCGCCCCCGGAGGTCAACTGCGCGAGGTGCTGCGGAACCTCCTGGCCGCGGTGTTCGAGAGCCTGGACGTAGAGGCGACCGGCCCGGTACGAGGACCGCACCAGTGGACCGGCCATGACCCCGGCGAAACCGATCTCGCGCGCCTGGTCGGACAACTCCACGAACTCCTCCGGCTTGACCCAGCGGTCGATGGGATGGTGCAGCGGACTGGGCCGGAGGTACTGGGTGATGGTGAGGATGTCGCACCCCGCGGAATGCAGGTCGATCATCGCGTCGACGATCTCCTCCGTGGTCTCACCCATCCCCAGGATGAGGTTGGACTTGGTGACCAGCCCGAAGTCACGGGCAGCGCGGATCACTCCGAGGGACCGGTCGAACCGGAACGCCGGCCTGATGCGCTTGAAGATCCGGGGGACCGTCTCCACGTTGTGCGCGAGCACCTCGGGCCGGGACTCGAAGACCTCCGCGAGCTGATCCGGATCCCCGTTGAAGTCGGGGATCAGGTTCTCGACGCCGGTGTTGGGGTTGAGTTCGTGGATCTTGCGGACCGTCTCCGCGTACAGCCACGCGCCACCGTCGTCGAGGTCGTCCCGGGCGACGCCGGTGATGGTCGAGTACCGCAGGCCCATCTCGCGAACGGACTCCGCCACGCGCCGCGGCTCGTCCCGGTCGAGGGCACTGGGCTTGCCCGTCGCGATCTGACAGAAGTCGCAGCGTCTCGTGCACTGTTCGCCGCCGATGAGGAAGGTGGCCTCGCGGTCCTCCCAACATTCGTAGATGTTGGGGCAGCCGGCCTCCTCGCACACCGTGTGCAGGCCGCCGGTCTTGACGAGGCCCTTGAGTTCCTTGTACTCGGGGCCCATCGTGGCCCGGGTCCGGATCCAGGAGGGCTTCCGCTCGATCGGCGTCTCGGCGTTGCGGGCCTCGATGCGGAGCAGTTTGCGGCCTTCGGGAGTGACAGTCACGGCCGCCAGCCTACGCTCGAATCACCCCACGGGTAGTCGACCGTCGAGCGCCTCCACCACGTCGGAGGTGACCTGGTCGAGGACCTCCGAGACGGGGACGTCCCGTCCGAGTTCGGCCGAGAGGGACGTGACCCCGGCGTCGACGATCCCGCAGGGGACGATCCGCGAGTATGCATCGAGATCACAGTCGCAGTTGAGCGCGAAACCGTGCATCGTCACCCCGCGCTGGACACGGATCCCGATGGCGGCGATCTTGCGCTCCGGCCGGCCGTCACCGGCCGGACACCACACCCCGGACCGGCCGTCCACCCGGTCGACCTCCACCCCCATCCGGGCGCACGTGGTGATGAGGGCCTGCTCCACCCGGCGGACGTACTCGACCACGTCGATGGGGTCCGACAGGGCGATGATCGGGTACCCGACCAGCTGCCCGGGTCCGTGCCAGGTGATCCGACCACCCCGGTCCACGTCGACGACGGGGGTCCCGTCGACCGGGCGATCCGACGGCTCCGTGCGCTTCCCGGCGGTGTACGTGGCCGGGTGTTCCAGGAGCAGGATCGTGTCCCCGCGGGCTCCGTCGGCACGCTCCTGCGCGAGCGTTCGCTGCAGCTCCCAGGTAGGGGTGTACTCGACGGTGCCGAGGCGGCGGATCTCCGGCTCGACCGGATCGCGGCGCAGGGACAGACCGGTGTGGGACATGCCGTCCACTCTAGGCCGAAGGATCTCGCAGACGACGACGGGCGCCCTCCCGGAGGAGGACGCCCGTCGCGCTGTCGTCGGGACCTACAGTCCGAGGTCTCCCTCGAACTCGGCCTTCTGCAGACGGTCCTTGACCGTGGTGAGGAAACGACCGGCGTCCGCACCGTCGATGAGACGGTGGTCGTAGGTCAGCGGCAGGTAGCCCATCGACCGGATGGCGATGGACTCGCCGTCGTCATCGGCGTCCACCACGGGGCGCCGCACGATCGCGCCGGTCCCCAGCATCGCCGCCTGCGGCGGCACGAGGATCGGGGTGTCGAACAGTGCACCCTCGCTCCCGATGTTGGTGATGGTGAACGTGCCCCCCTGGAGGTCGTCCGGGGTGAGCTTGGACGCCCGCGCCCGCTCCGCCAGGTCGATGATCGCCTTGGCGAGCCCCGGGATGTCCAGGTCCTGGGCGTCGCGGATGACCGGTGAGAGCAGCCCCGCCTCGGTGTCCACGGCGATGCCGAGGTTCACCGAACCGTGGTAGGTGATCTCGTTGGTGTCCTCGTCGTACGACGCGTTGACGTTCGGGTGCGAGACCAGGGCCTCGACCACCGCCTTGGCGTAGAACGGCAGGTAGGTGAGCTTGACGCCGTGCTCGTCCGCGAACCGGCTCTTGGTCCGGGCCCGCAGTTGCGCGACGCGGCTCATGTCCACCTCGAAGACCTGCGTGAGCTGCGCGCTGGTCTGCAGCGACTCGCGGGTCTTCTTGGCCGTGATCTTGCGGATCCGGTTGGCCTTCTTGGTGGTCCCGCGCAGCTCGGCCAGTTCGGGTCGCACTCCGGCCTTGGACGGGCCGCCTGCCGGGGCCTTCTTCTCCGCGGGGGCCTCGGTGCCGCCCTCGGCGCCACCCTCGGCCGCGGCGAGGACGTCCTGCTTACGGATGCGTCCGCCGATCCCGGTGCCCTTGACGGAGTCCAGGTCCACGCCGTGCTCCTGCGCGAGCTTGCGCACGAGCGGGGTGACATAGGGGGAGGTACCGGAGCCGGAGCCCGTGGCGCCGCCCTCGTTCTCCGCCCCGTTCTCCGCCGCGGCGAGCACGTCCTGCTTGCGGATGCGCCCACTGGCCCCGGTGCCCTCGACGGTCTCGAGGTCGACACCCTTCTCCTCGGCGAGCGTCCGGACCAACGGGGTGGGGGACGGCGAGGTGCCGGACTTGGCGGCCTCCGCCGGTTCGGCCCGCTCGCCCTGCGCGCCCGAGGATCCCGGGCCGTCGGCCGTGTCCGCGGACTTCTCGGCCTTGGCGGCGGCCTCCTTCGCCGCCTTCTTCTCGGTCTTCGGGGTCCCGCCCGCGGCGTCGTCCTGCTCAGCAGCGCCGGCAGCGTCGGTGGCATCGCCCTCCGCCTGCGCGGGGGCGTCGTCCGGACGGGTGGACTCGGCGGCGTCGGACGTCCCCTCGTCGTCCCGGTCGGAGGAGTCGCCGTCGCCGATGACGGCGAGGACGGCACCGACCTCGACGGTCTCGTCCTCGTCGGCGACGATCTTCTGCAGGGTGCCGGCGACGGGGGAGGGGATCTCGGTGTCGACCTTGTCGGTGGAGACCTCGAGCAGGGGCTCGTCCATCTCGACGGTGTCGCCCACGGCCTTGAGCCAGTTGGTGATGGTGCCCTCGGTGACGGATTCGCCGAGTTCGGGCATGGTGACCTCGGTGCCCTTGCCGCCCGAGCCCTTGCCGCCCGAGTCGCCGGAGGACGTCGCGGGCTTCTCGGCGGGTGCCTCGTCGGCCTCCTCCGCGGAGGTGTCGGCCTCGTCGGCATCGTCATCGGAGTCGTCGTCGACATCGTCGTCGGAGGACTCCTCCGCCGGCTCGTCGGCGTCGTCCGATCCACCGGAACCGTCGTCGATGACCGCGAGTTCTCCGCCGATCTCGACGGTCTCGTCCTCGTCGGCGACGATCTTGGACAGCGTGCCCGCGGCGGGCGACGGGATCTCGGTGTCGACCTTGTCGGTCGAGACCTCGAGCAACGGCTCGTCGACCTCGACGGTGTCCCCCTCCTTCTTGAGCCAGCGGGTGACGGTGCCCTCGCTGACGGATTCACCGAGAGCCGGCATCTGTACGGAGAAGGCCATGGTGTCGTGACTCCTCAAGAGTTCTGGGCGCTGCCCGCCGGCGCGATCCGCACCCGCGTGAGCGGCGACATGGTGGTGGGCTATCGATTCTTCGAGACGACCCGGGACGGAACCACTGTGGCGGCCCGCCCGGACGATCGACCCCCATTGTGCCCTGTGCCACCTACCGGTGTCGGCGGACGCTCCGATCCCGGCGTCTGTGGGCGCCCGATCCGCCCGGCGGCCGCGCCATCACCGGTGCTCGGGCTCGGTACGATCGATTCGGCGTAGACGGCCCCACCCCGGACGGGGGGCCGACGGGAGGAGACCGACAGTGGCGATCCGCGATCTTTTCCGGCGGCGGCAGACGCGGATCCCCGCGGATCCCGCCGACCTCGCCCACTTCCGATCCTGGTGCGAGACCCGGGTGGGGATCGAGGCGTACCTGGAGCCCGAGACCCTCGTGTCGGTGCCCGGGCTCCTCCTCGTCGCGTTCGACGGCGAGTGGACGCGACGCCCGGTGGGGGACGTGGCCACCGCGCGCAAGCTCGCCGACGAGCTCAAGATCCCCCTCTACGACGCGATGGAGACCGGGTACCCGGACCAGATGCGGCTCTTCGAGGAGGTCCGCAT
>NZ_JAALEC010000055.1:0-2052 GCF_014145205.1 Dietzia sp. DQ11-44 | reverse complement strand
GTTCGTCGAGCTCCCCCCGTCCGGGGCGCTCGTCGGCCTGGCCAAGCGCATGATGCGCGAGGTGCCCCGGCACGGCGTCACCACGCCCGAGGACCTGGAGGACGCGCTCGACGCCGTCCCCGCACTCAGCGGCGCGTAGACCACCCCCACGAACCCGCGGTCGCCGGCCTCGCCCGGCGGTCGCGTCATGACGACCCCGCCGTGCCCGACCGGGCGCGACGACACCACCAGAAAGGACACCACATGGCACGCACCGAGGCCGAGATCATCTCCGGACTTGCGGAGATCGTCGAGGAGGTCACCGGAATCGAGCCTTCCGAGGTGACCCCGGAGAAGTCCTTCGTGGACGATCTGGACATCGATTCGCTCTCCATGGTGGAGATCGCGGTCCAGACGGAGGACCGCTACGGGGTGGAGATCCCGGACGAGGACCTCGCCAAGTTGCGTACTGTGCAGGATGCGGTCGACTACATCCAGAAGATCGACCAGAGCTGACACCACGTCCCGGAGCACGGGGCGGGGACGCGTTCAGGGCCGAAGGTGCGGTCGGTGCACCAGACGAGCCCGCGTCTCCACCCCACGTCCGGGACCCGACACACGAGAGCACCCCGCGTCACGCGGGGTGACGGGCGGAAGGCGCGATCAGGGACGGGGGTCCCGGATCGCTCGCCTCCCCCACACCAGCCAGTCCGGGGGTCCATAAGGAGCGCACCCTCCCATCCGGGAGGTGCGCCGCGGAAAGGACTGCATTCGATGACCATCACGAGCACCGTGGACCAGAACACCCAGATCGACCCGCGCGACCCCGTCGCGCGGCTCGAGAACCTCTTCGATCCGGCATCACTGGAGTTCCTCACGGAACCCGACGCGTCGGGCGCGCTCGCCGCGCGGGGCCTGATCGACGGCGAACCCACGATCGCCTATGCCACCGACGCCACCGTCATGGGTGGCGCGATGGGTCTGGACGGGTGCCGTCACATCGTCCACGCGATCGACACCGCCATCGACGAGCACCTGCCCGTCGTGGGCGTGTGGCACTCGGGAGGGGCACGACTCGCCGAGGGCGTCGAGGCGCTGCACGCGGTCGGCCTGGTCTTCGAGGCCATGGTCCGCGCCTCGGGCCACGTGCCGCAGATCTCGGTCGTGCTCGGGCCCGCCGCCGGCGGTGCCGCGTACGGCCCCGCGCTCACGGACGTCGTGATCATGGCGCCGGCGGGCAAGATCTTCGTCACCGGACCCGACGTGGTCCGCTCCGTCACCGGGGAACAGGTGGACATGGAGGGCCTCGGCGGCCAGGACGTCCACCACCGCAAGTCCGGCGTGTGTCACATCGCCGCCTCTGACGAGCGGGACGCTCTGCACCGCGCGCGGCGGCTGGTGAACCTCCTGTCCGCGCAGGGTGAGTTCGATCTGCGGGCGCTCGAGGGCGACCACACGGATCTGGCGGGGTTGCTCCCGGAGTCACCCAAGCGTGCCTACGACGTGCGTCCCCTCGTCCACGGCATCCTCGACTCGTCCGAGTTGGACGGGAGCACGACCTTCGAGGAGCTCCAGGCCAAGTGGGCGCCCAGCATCGTGGTGGGCTTCGGCAGGATGTCGGGCCGCACGGTCGGCGTGATCGCCAACAACCCGCTCCGCCTGGGGGGTTGCCTCAACTCCGAGTCCGCCGAGAAGGCCTCCCGGTTCGTCCGCCTGTGCAACGCGTTCGGCGTACCGCTTCTCGTCGTGGTCGACGTCCCCGGTTACCTCCCCGGGGTCTCCCAGGAGTGGGAGGGCGTCGTCCGGCGTGGCGCCAAACTGCTGCACGCCTTCGCGGAGGCGTCCGTCGCCCGCGTCACGCTGGTCACCCGCAAGATCTACGGCGGGGCCTACATCGCCATGAACTCGCGCGCGCTGGGCGCCTCCGCCGTGTTCGCGTGGCCCGATGCGGAGGTGGCCGTGATGGGCGCCAAGGCGGCGGTGGGCATCCTGCACAAGCGCACGCTCGCAGCGGCGCCGGAGGACGAGCGCGAGGCCCTGCACGAGCGGCTGGCCGACGAGCACGCCGCGATC
>NZ_JAALEC010000545.1:0-989 GCF_014145205.1 Dietzia sp. DQ11-44 | reverse complement strand
TCCCGCCGGCTCCGCGAACAGATGCGCGGAGCCGACGAGGCCTGACCGGCCGCGGACGGGTGAGCCGCCCGCGGACGGGTCAGCCGGCCGCGGCGATGTCCTCGAGCACGGCGAGCATCGTCCGGACGGGGACACCGGTCCCGCCCTTGGGCAGGTAGCCCTCGGCGCCGCCGTCGTTGTAGGCCGGGCCCGCCACGTCGACGTGGGCCCACTCGACGCCCTCGGCGACGAACTCGGAGAGGAACAGGCCCGCGGAGAGCATGCCTCCCCAGCGGTGCGGGGTGACGTTGGTCAGATCCGCGACCTGGGAGTCGAGGCCGTCGCGGAGCTCCTCGGGCAGCGGCATCGGCCAGCCGCCCTCGCCGACCCCCCGGCTGAGCTCGGCCACCCGGTCGCGGAACTCCTCGGTGCCCATGACACCGGGGGACTTCTTGCCCAGTGCGACCATCTGCGCCCCGGTGAGCGTGGCGGTGTCGATGAGGTGGGACGGCGAGTCCTCGCACGCGCGGACGATGGCGTCGGCCAGGATCAGCCGCCCCTCGGCGTCGGTGTTCTGCACCTCGACCGTCGTCCCGCCGTACATGGTGAGCACGTCGCCGGGCCGGTACGCGGTCGAGGACGGCATGTTCTCGGCCATCGGGACGGTCGCCACCACGGTCAGGTCGAGACCGAGCCGGGCGGCCAGGATGACGGTCGCGACCACGGCGGCCGCACCGCCCATGTCCATCGTCATCTGCTCCATGCCCGCGGCCGGCTTGATGGAGATGCCGCCGGTGTCGAAGGTGACGCCTTTGCCCACCAGGGCGACGGGCGGCCGGTTCTCGTTGCCCCGGTGGGTGAGTCGGACCAGGCGTGGTGGCCGGGACGACCCGCCGCCCACGGCCAGGATGCCGCCGTATCCACCGTCGGCCAGGTCGGCCTCGTCCATGATCTCCACCTCCAGGCCCGCGGCGGCGGCGAGCTCGGCGGCGCGGTCCGCGAAGGAACCG
>NZ_JAALEC010000544.1:0-1029 GCF_014145205.1 Dietzia sp. DQ11-44 | reverse complement strand
CCGAGACCACGCTCGCGCCCCGGCAGCTGGTCCTGCCGGCGTTCGTCGCCGACGGTCTCGACGCGCCGCACGCCATCTCCTCCCTGCCCGGGGTCGTGCAGCACACCGTCGACTCCCTGCGCCGGGAGGCCGCCGCCGCCGCAGAGGCGGGACTCGGCGGGATCATGCTGTTCGGCGTCCCGCTCGACGAGCACAAAGACGCCTCGGGCAGTTGCGGCGCCGCCGCCGACGGCATCCTCAACCGGGCGCTGACCGCCGTCCGCGAGGAGGTCGGCGACGACCTCGTGGTGATGGCCGACACCTGCCTGGACGAGTTCACCGACCACGGTCACTGCGGTGTCCTCGGCACCGACCCACGTGGCGAGCAGGTCGTCGACAACGACGCCACACTGGCCGCCTACAACGACCTCGCCGTGGCCCAGGCCGCCGCCGGAGCCCACGTGGTGGGGCCGAGCGGGATGATGGACGGCCAGATCGCCGCCATCCGCGAGGCACTGGACCGCGAGGGCTACCAGGACGTGGCCGTGCTCGCGTACAGCGCCAAGTACGCCAGCGCCTTCTACGGGCCGTTCCGCGAGGCCGTCGGGTCCTCGCTGCGCGGCGACCGGCGCACCTACCAACAGGATCCCGCCAACCTGCGCGAGTCGCTGCGCGAGGTGCGGTTGGACCTGGACGAGGGCGCCGACATGGTCATGGTCAAGCCGGCGATGAGCTACCTCGACGTCCTGCGCCAGACCGCCGAGATCTCGGACGTGCCGGTGGCCGCCTACCAGGTCTCCGGGGAGTACGCGATGATCTCCGCCGCCGCCGAGCGCGGATGGATCGACCACGACCTCGCGGTGATGGAGTCGCTGACCTCCATCCGCCGCGCCGGCGCGGACATCGTCCTGACCTATTGGGCCCTGCACGCCGCCCGCCTCCTCGCCGACGGGTGGGGCACCCGGTGACCCGCGGCAGCGGGCCGTGGCGCCCACCCGAGCGGACCGACGGCCCGCCCGACCAGTCCGACGGCCCGACAGAGCGCGCAGA
>NZ_JAALEC010000543.1:0-885 GCF_014145205.1 Dietzia sp. DQ11-44 | reverse complement strand
GCCTGGGGACTGTGGCTCGCCGCCACAGGGTTCGCGCTGATCGGGATGCTGCTCAACGCCGCGACCTCCCGGTTCGGCGATCTGCCTCCGGCCACCCGTGACGCCTTCCGCGACGCCGTCGAGACCGCCGGGGCCGCTGACATCTCCATCGAGGCGCTGTTCGGCATGGCGCGGATTGTGGGCGCCGTCCTGGCGGTACTCGTCAGCGTGGTGACGGTGTGGCTGGCATTCCGGCTGCGAGCGGGAAAGGGCTGGGCCCGGACGATGCTCGACATCGTCGCCATCTTCCTCGTGGTGGACGCGGTCTCCGTCGTGATCGGCGTGTTCGGCGGTGTCGCCGAGGCGGGGGAGCGTGGCGAGATCGTCACCTTCATCGTGATCTCCCTGCAGATCCTCGCGGGGCTGTGCGCCGCCACCGCCGTGTGGCGTCAGCACACCGCCGAGGCCATGAAGTTCACGACCGGTGGCGGTTCGCGTGCCGGCGAGTGAGCCCGACCGGCCGGAGCCGGGGACGGGACCGGAGCCGCGGGGCCCCATCCTCTTCGCCGAAGACGGGTGGAGCTGGGCCTGGATCTTCGCCGCGCCGCTGTTCTGCGCGAGCGCCGCGGTGTTCGAGCTGATCGCCGGCGCGCCCGTCCACTGGCTCATGCTCACGGTCTGCGCGATCGCCTCGGCGATGTGCCACGGGGTGATGATCGCCGCCACCCGCGTCCACGGTCGCGTCCGGCTCACCCCGACCACGTACATCCAGGGAACAGAGGAACTCGAGCTGGACCGCGTGCAGGAGGTGCTCCCGCTGCCCGGTGACGGCATCCCCGAGGCCTCGTGGGAGACCGCCCGCACGCTCGGGGAACTCCGCGAGGTCCCCCGCCGCCGGCGGTCCGT
>NZ_JAALEC010000542.1:0-1990 GCF_014145205.1 Dietzia sp. DQ11-44 | reverse complement strand
AGCGCCGGCCCGGCCACGGCGACGAACTCCACCGCGCCGGCGAACGAGCTCTCCACCGCCTGCCGCCCGGACTCGGGCACGCCGGGCAGGACGTCGACGATCCCGGTGGCGTAGCGGCCGGCCAGGATGCTGCCCGAGAGCGCGATGCCGATCGCGGCTCCCACCTCGCGCATCGCGTCGTTGACGGCGGCGGCCACCCCCTGTTCGTCGACGGAGATGTCAGAGACGATCGCCGAGGTCGCCGGCGCCGTCGAGAGCCCCAGACCCACGCCCGCCGCGAGCATCGGCCACATGATGTCCCAGTACGTGGAGTCGACGCCCAGCCGGGAGAGCAGGATCATCCCGGCCGCGATCGCGCCGACGCCCACCACGGAGACGACCCGCAGTCCGACCACGGCGGTGATGCGGGGCGAGACCAACGAGAAGAGCAGGACCGGCAGCGCCATCGGTGCCAACGCCAGGGAGGCGGCGATCGGGTCGTACCCCTTGACCAACTGCAGGTACTGCACGATCAGCAGGAAGAACCCGAAGATCGTCAGGAACTGCATCCCGACGGAGATGGAACCCGTGGCGAAGCCCCGGCGGCGGAAGTACCGCACGTCGAGGAGTGGGTCGGTGGCACGGAGTTCGACCAGGACGAAGGCCAGCAGGCTCACCGCGGCCACGATGAGGGTGACGACGACGAGGGGGTCGGAGAAACTCGTGTGCGCACCCTCGATGAGGCCGAAGACGACGCCGCCGACCGCGAGCGCCGAGAACACGGATCCCAGCACGTCCGGCCGCCCGTGCCGGGACGCCACGGATTCACCGATCGTGAGGGCGGCCAGGAGCACCAGCAGACCGATGCCGGAGTAGACCACGAAGATCGCCTTCCACGACCACACCTCCAGCATGACCCCCGAGCTGAGCAGGCCGACGATCCCGCCGATACCCGCGAACCCGGCCCACATGCCCACCGCGGAGCCGCGACGTTCGGACGGGAAACTGGCGGTGAGCAGCGAGAGCGTGGAGGGCATGACGAACGCCGCGCCCACTCCGGCCACCGCACGCAGGACGATCACCCAGAGCGGCGAGTCCAGCCAGATGGGCAGGGCCGAGGACACGGTGAACAGGGCCAGCCCCACGATGAGGGTGGCCCGGCGGCCGAAGCGGTCGCCCAGGGCGCCTGCGGTGAGCACGAGCGCGGCGAGCGCCAGCGTGTAGGAATCGACGATCCAGGTGAGCTGGGCCTGGGTTGCCCCGGTGGCCACGGCGATGTCCGGGAGGGAGGTGTATAGCGCGGACATCGTGGCGACGACCAGCGACACCGCCACGATGTTGACGAACAGCAGCCAGCGGCGCCGTCCGGTGGTCAGTTCCAGCACTTCGGCTCCCTGGGGTCGGAGGTGGCGACATCTGAAGAAACGATACCGCCGGTATCGGTCGGGTCACCACACCGTATCCCACCGGGGGCCGTCACAATGGACCCATGCAGTCTCCGACCGATCCGCGCCGCGCCCGCTCGCGGGGAAAACTCCTGGACGCCGCGGTGGACCTGCTCCTGTCAGGTGGTGCCGCGGCGGTGACGGTGGACGCGGTCACCCGCGTGTCCGGCGTCGCCCGGACCACGCTGTACCGCAACTTCCCCTCCACCGACTCACTGATCGCGGCGGCGTTCCGGCGCCTGCTGCCGGCGCCGGAGCCGCCTCCGAGTGACGCCCCGGTGCGCGATCAACTCGTCCAGCTGTGCACGTCCATGACGCGCCTGATCCAGGACGCCCCGCTCCAGCAGTCGATGTGGGGATGGCTGGCGATGGGCCGGGGTGCCGGGGACGACGACGAGGTGGGCGAGCTGCGCCGCGGCGTCGTGGACTCCTACGCCGCCCCCCTGCACGCCGTCCTGTCCACCGCCGAGTCCGCCGGAACCCTGATCCCCGGGGACCGCGACCTGGCGGTGGCCCAGCTCGCCGGGCCGGTGGTCCTCGCGCGCATGATCGGACTGCGACCGTTC
>NZ_JAALEC010000541.1:0-1333 GCF_014145205.1 Dietzia sp. DQ11-44 | reverse complement strand
CACCGCCCGGGCGTCGCGCGCCGAGCACACCGTGACGAGGCGCCGGTCACGAAGCTGAGCATTCCCTTACCTACGCCCCCGGCCGAGCGCATACTTGACCCGTCCACCACCGGCGTCGCCTCTCCGACCCCGGCGGTTCCAGCACGCGCGCCGCCCACGGGAGCACCATGAGCACCGATCAGATCACCGAGAAGACCGACGACCCCGGCGAGCCGTCCCCGCTCGCCACCGTGACCGGTGCGGTCGCACGCGCCGCCCGCCGACTCCCGGTCACCGCGATCGTGCTGGCGGCACTGCTCGTGACCGGGGTGGTGTTCGAGACGCTGTGGCGTTCCGCCCCTGACGCCCCGTGGTTCGAGGGCGTGGCCTACGGCGTCCCCGCGCTCGAGGGCGGCCGCTGGTGGACCGTGTTCGCCGGCCCGTGGTTCGGGATGACCCCTCTCCAGCACGTGTCGCTCCTCGTGCTGGTGGCGGTGGGGATCGGGGTGGGCGAGTGGCGACTGGGGTCGGCGCGGACGGCCCTGGTCGCGATCGGTGGCCAGCTGATCGGCGTGCTGGGGGCGTTCGGCGTCCTCGTCCCCGGTGACGCGGTGGGCTGGGAGTGGGCCACCGAGTTGTCCGTGGTGCTCGACGTGGGGTGCTCGACCGCGGTGATCGCCGTGCTGGCCGCCACCACGGCCACGCTGGTGTCGCCGTGGCGACTGCGCGCACGGGCCCTGCTCTACGGCTATGTGATCGTGTCGTTCCTGTTCCTCGGGCGCCTGTCCGACCTCACGCACCTCATCGCCTTCGCGGTGTTCCTGCTGGTGGGCGAGTGGTTCTTCTCCCGCACCGAGCGGGGACTGCGGCCCCGCACGCGGCGCGAGACCAGGCTTGTCGTCTCGGCCGGGATGTGGTTCCTCGCCGCGGTGCACGTGGTGGTCTACTTCGTCCCCGCGGAGGGCCCCCTCGGCCCGACCGAGGCCGACGACGTGAACCTGGCCGGCATGCTCCTGTCCGTCCTGGTCGCCGCGGTGACCGCCGAGCTGCTCCGCCGCGGCTACCGGGTGGCGTGGCTCGTCGCCCTCGTGTACGCGCTCCTCACGGCGGTGGCGACGCTCGTCGTCACCGTCCTGGTCGTGACCGCGGATTTCGAGAGCCTCGGCGCCGTCACCGCGGGTACGGGCCTGCTGTGGACGGGCGAGGCCGTCCTGCTCATCGCCGGCCGGGGCGCGTTCGGGGTCCGGATCCGGCGACGGGTCACCGGCTCCTCGGTCCACTCGGACGAGGTGATCGACCGCGTCCGCGCGCTCATCCGCCGGCACGGCGGCAGCACCATGTCGTGGATGATCAC
>NZ_JAALEC010000540.1:0-1082 GCF_014145205.1 Dietzia sp. DQ11-44 | reverse complement strand
TCAGCCGATGAACTACTTCTTCGGGCCCGGAGCACGGGCCGGTGGGGGCCCCGACGGGGAACCGGACGCCGTCGACACGAGCGCGCCGGCCGCCGGCGTGGTGGGTTACCGCCTGCACGTCGGCACCGTCATCGCGCTGGCGGATCCGGTGGCCGCACCCGCCGACCGCGCCCGGCTGCTGACCGAGTTCGTGGACTTCGCCGAGGCGCAGGCCGCGGTGCCGTGCCTGTTCTCGGTGTCGGCCGAGACCGCCGACACCATGCGGGCGCACGGCTGGCGGGCGCTGCAGATCGCCGAGGACACCATCATGGACCTGCCCGATCTGGCGTTCGGCGGCAAGAAGTGGCAGAAGATCCGCAGCGCCATGAACAAGGCGGAGAAGAACGGCACGAGTTTCGTCTCGGGCCTGCTGCGGGAGCAGCCGTCCGCGATCCTGGGGCAGGTCCGCCAGATCTCCGAGCAGTGGGTCGGGGACAAGGAACTGCCCGAGATGGGCTTCACCCTCGGCACGGTCGAGGAGGCTCTCGACGACGACGTCCGCATCGCCCTGGCCGTCGACTCGGGCGGGGTGGTCCAGGCCGCCCTCTCCTGGCTGCCCGTCTACCGCGGCGGAGCCGAGGGCGGCGTGCGAGGCTGGACACTGGACGTGATGCGCAAGCGCAACGGGCCCGGCGCGAACAACATGATCGAGTTCCTCATCGCCCGGTCCGCGCTCGAGTTCAAGGACGAGGGGGCCGATTTCGTCTCGTTGTCCGGTGCCCCGTTGGCGCGGAGTGGCGACGACGACGAGGTGGCCACCCTCGACAGGGGTCTGGACCTGCTCGGTCAGGCGCTCGAGCCGTACTACGGGTTCCGTTCGCTCCACCAGTTCAAAGCCAAGTTCAATCCGCGGATCGAGCCCGTGTACCTGTGCTTCCGCGACGAGGCCGACCTGCCGCGGATCGGGGTGGCGATCGGCCGGGCGTACCTGCCGGGTGCGACGACCCGCCAGCTCGCCGCGCTGGCCCGGTCGGGGAAGTCGGAGACCATCGACGCCTGAGGCCTCCGCCCCCGAGCTGCGGCATCCGCTCCCGAGCTGCGGC
>NZ_JAALEC010000539.1:0-1148 GCF_014145205.1 Dietzia sp. DQ11-44 | reverse complement strand
GGGACCGGCTCGGAGGGTTGCTCTCCGGGGTCGCGGGCGACGAGTCGGCGGCCGCGATCGGGCCGTCGACGATCTTCCTCTACAGCGGCGGCGTGGGACTGCTCAACGTCCTGCTGCTGGCCATCCTGACGACCCTCGCGGTGTTCATCTACAACCTCGCCGCCGGGCTGACCGGTGGCGGCGTGCAGGTGACGCTGAGCGATCGCCGGAACTGAGGTGCCGGTTCGGGGGTCCCGTCGTCGCCGCGGGACTCCCGATTTGGGTGGCGGCGCGCGCGTCGGGTAGATTAACGCTTCGGTACGAGGGCCTATAGCTCAGGTGGTTAGAGCGCCAAACTGATAATTTGGAGGTCGGAGGTTCAAGTCCTCCTAGGCCCACCCCCGCATGGCAGACGCCGGATCGCTAGCCGCGGTCCGGCGTTCACGCTTTGTGGCACGGGGCCTTAGCTCAGTTGGTAGAGCGCTGCCTTTGCAAGGCAGATGTCAGGGGTTCGAATCCCCTAGGCTCCACTCCTCTCCCTCCCGCGTCCCCCTCCCCGCCCGACGGGTGTCGGGCCGTGGTGGACCGACCCCAGGACCGCCCGTGGACAGCACTTCCCGCTCGTGGACACCGTTCGTCCTGATGGCACTCGTCGTGACGGCGGCGCTGATGTCGAGCGCGACGCCATCCCCCCTGTACGTGGACTACCAGGAGGCCTGGGGGACCAGCGGCGCCATGATCACGGTCGTCTACGCGGTGTACGCGCTGGCCGTCCTGGTCCCGCTACTTCTGTTGGGACGACTGTCGGACGCGATCGGCCGCCGGCCGGTGGTGATCACCGGCCTGGTGCTGCTGGTGCTGAGCATGGCCGGGCTCGCGGCGGCGCCCTCGGTGGCCTGGCTGATCGCCGCGCGGGTGGTGCAGGGTCTGGGCGTCGGGCTGGTCACCGGATCGGCGGCGGCGGCGATCATCGAGCTGCACCCCACCAGGAACGCCCGTGTCGGCGCGCTCACCAGTAGCTCCACGACCAACTTCGGCATCGCGGCCGGAGTGCTCCTGGCCGGTGTGGTGGCCACCTCGTCGTCGTCGCCCCTCGTCCACCCGTACGTGGTGATGGGCGTCGCCCTGGCCGCGCTGCTCGCGGGCGTGGTCGTCCTGGTGCCCGAGAC
>NZ_JAALEC010000538.1:0-1190 GCF_014145205.1 Dietzia sp. DQ11-44 | reverse complement strand
AGGCGGTGCGCGACCGGCTCGCCACGGTGCAGGACGAGGGCAGTCAGGTCGTCGCGATCGCCGCGTCCCGTGCACCGCTCGTCGGCGAGGACGGCGGCCGGTGGTTGGATCTGTGCGCCGGACCCGGGGGCAAGGCCGTCATGCTGGGCGCGTTGGCGGAGATCGAGGGCGCGACGGTGACCGGTGTGGAGGTCTCTGAACACCGTGCCGACCTCGTGCGGGAGGCCACCCGGGACCTTCCGGTGACCGTCCTCACCGCGGACGGCCGGGATCCCGGTCTGGAACCGGGGTTCGATCGAGTCCTCCTCGACGCACCGTGTTCGGGTCTCGGCGCCCTGAGGCGTCGTCCCGAGGCCCGGTGGCGAAAGACCGCCGCCGACATCCCGGGACTGGTGGTGCTCCAGCGGGAGCTGCTGGAATCCGCACTGCGTCTCGTGCGGCCCGGGGGCGTGGTGCTCTACGCGACGTGTTCCCCCCACCTGTCCGAGACGGTGTCTATGATCCGTGAGGCGAACAGGCGCGACGATGTCGAACTCCTCGACGTACGCGAGATCCTCGAGGGGATCGACGGGGCCGCCACCGAGGGCCTCGGAGACGGACCGTGGGTGCAGCTCTGGCCGCACCGCCACGGCACCGACGCGATGTTCATGGCGGGGTTGCGCAGGGTCACCTCAGACCCCACACCGCCGACACGAGAGGACTGACAGTCGATGCCGTCAGCAGACGCGGACCAGGGCCGGGACGACGCGACCTTCCTCTCCGGCGGGACCGGGTGCGCGGCGTGGGTGTACCGCCCGGAGACCTCGTCGGACCCCGGCGGGACAACCGCACCGGCCATCGTCATGGCGCACGGCCTCGGGTGTATCCGCGATCTCCGACTGCCCGCGTACGCCGAGCGGTTCCGCGACGCCGGCTTCGTCGTCGTGGTCTTCGACTACCGGCACTTCGGCGCGAGCGACGGGCAGCCCCGCCAGCTCCTCGACATCGGCCGTCAGCTCGACGACTGGCGGTCCGCGCTCGCCTTCACCCGGTCACTGACCGGCGTCGACCCGGACCGTGTCATCGCGTGGGGCACGTCGTTCTCGGGCGGCCACGTCCTCACGCTCGCCGGAACAGGGGAGCGACTCGCGGGGGTCGTCGCGCAGGTGCCGCACGTCAGCGGGCCGGCCGCGGTCCGGGCGACGCCGCTG
>NZ_JAALEC010000537.1:0-4456 GCF_014145205.1 Dietzia sp. DQ11-44 | reverse complement strand
TCGGCGGCCCGCCAACGCGCCGCCCACCGCCGTCGCGGGAGGCGTGGCGACGTGGTGGCCGTCCTGCTGGCGGAGACCGTCGACCGGATCCGGCCCCGCGACGTGGCGGACGACCGCGACATGCGGTCGATGCTCGCCTCCTACTCGCCGCTGGGTGAGGCCGTCACCGAGGAGGTGCACGACGAGGCGATCACCGAGGACGGCGTGCCGCGGCCCGAGTACGTGGACGTGCTCAAGGCCGTCTCGGACCTGGGCCCCGAGACCCTGTGTGAGCGCAAGGACACGGTCGACGACAGCCTCCGCGACCTCGGGGTGACGCTCAAGGTCTACGGCAGGGACGAGCCGCAGGTGTTCCCGCTGGACGCGGTCCCGCGGATCATCCCGGCCGACCAGTGGGCGCGGATCTCGGCGGGGATCGAGCAGCGCGCCCGCGCGATGGAGTTGTTCCTCCGGGACATCTACGGCCCCGGCGAGATCACCCGGGCCGGTGTCGTCCCCGCCGAGGCCCTCGAGCGGGCACCGGGTTTCCGTCCCACCGGCCGGTCGGTCCCGGCGGGGGCGTTGCACGCCCCGGTGTGCGGGGTCGACCTCGTGTCCACCGCCCCGGGCGAGTGGGTGGTCCTCGAGGACAACCTGCGGATGGCCGGCGGACTGGCCATGGCGGTCGCGCTGCGCGACCGGATCAGCGAGGGCTTCCCCGAGTTCGGCGCACGGTCCGAGATCCACGATCCCCGGGTCGGCCTGGACATGCTGACGCAGACGCTGCGCGCGGCCGCGCCGGACGGCGTCGACGATCCGGCGATCGCGGTGGTGATCGCGGAGGACGAGCTCGGATCCTTCGACCTGGGCCAGGTCGCGGCCGCGATCGGCGGCCCGCTCGTCACCCCCGACCACCTGGTGGTCGAGGACAGTCGACTGTGGCGCGTCGACGGCGACGAGCGCAGCCCCGTCGACGTGCTCTACGTCCGTATGGACGAGGAGATGCTGCTCTCCTCCGAGGGGGCCGACGGAACCGTTCTGCGGCGCGGTCTGCTCGGCGCGATGGCGGAGGGCGGGGTGGCCGTGGTCAACGCCCCCGGCAACGGCGCGGCGGACGACAAGGCGATCTACGCGCGCGTGCCGGAGATCATCAACTTCTTCCTGGGCGAGAAGCCCCTCATCGGCCAGGTGGACACCTATCTCTGCTCCGACCCCGAGCAGCGTAAGCAGGTCCTCGACCGGCTGGGGGAGCTCGTGGTCAAGCCGATCGACGGGTACGGGGGCTCCGGCATCACCGTCGGCCCCGAGTGCACGCCCCGCGAGCTCGACGAGCGCCGCGACGAGCTGCGGCGGCACGGCGAGCGATTCGTCGCGCAGGAGGTCCAGGCCCTGTCCACCCTGCCGACGTTCGACGGGCACGAACTCCAGCGCCGGCACGTCGACATGCGGGCGTTCGTCATGCTCCGACCCGGGGACTCGGGTGAGATCCTCGCCTCCGCCCCGCCCGTCGCACTGACACGGGTGGCTCCGGCGGGCACGATGGTCGTCAACGCCTCGAGCGGGGGCGGGGGAAAGGACACCTGGATCCACCGTGCATGACACGACCGAGATCACCGAGGAGGCCGAGTCCCTGGACGTCGCCGGCCCACCCGACGACGCCGCCGGGGGGCCGGACGCGATCCGTCACACCACCTCTCCGTGCCTGTCCCCGGACGGGTCGATGCTGGCGTGCGTGGTCACCGAGCGCACCGGATACCCGCGGGCGGTGCAGCGGCCACTGGGCCTGGGGGGCCTCGACGGGGCAGGGCCGGAGCGCGACGTCGTGCTGCCCGTCAACGGCCCGGTCCGTCGAGTCGCCTACTCTCCCAACGGCAAGTGGCTGGCCTGTGAGGTGGCACCCGACGGCGGTGAGCGCGAGCGGATCTGGCTGGTCACGACCGATCCCGCGGACAAGGACGTCTACCCGATCGACACCCACCACGACGCCACCGAGCAGATCGTCTGCTGGGACGGCGACCTGCTGGCCCTGACCGCCTTCGACTCCGAGGGACTGGCCGAGGGCAGGCTGGTGGACCCGGAGACGGGCGAGAGCACGGTGGTCGACAGCCGGATGGGGGGCGCGCTCGTCCACGCCCGTGACGGGGCCGCCCTGTTCCGGGTGGGCGCGCGTGGCCACCGCGAGTTGCTCCGGATCGTCCCGGACGGCCGGTGGTGGCCGCTCCTGCCGGTCGACACCGGGTCCACCACGGATGCCGGAGTGATCCTGGACGCCGGGGGTGAGAACCGGCCCATGAAGATGCTCGTGCGCAGCGACCACTCCGCGGAGCGCATGGGCCTGCTCGCCGTGGAGGCGGACGAGGAGAGCACCGAGTCCTGGCCGGTGGCCTACCGGGAGGACGCGGACCTGGACCGGGTGGAGGTGAGCCTGGACCGTTCGACGGCGGTGCTGCTGTGGAACGTCCGCGGGGGCTTGTCGGAGATCGAGGTGCTCGACCTGAGCGGGGACCGGCCGCGGGTGATCGTCAGACCGCCGCTCCCCGAGGTCGTGGCGTCCTCGCCCACCCTCACCGCCGACGGCCGTCTGCTGGCGCTCACCGTGCAGAGCCTCGACCAGCCGCCGCGCATCGTCATGTACGACGTGGAGCGACGGAGGTGGACGGGAGAGCCGCCGAGGCAACCGGATCCGGCGCCGGTGCTGGTCCACTTCACGGCCCGCGACGGGCTGGAGTTGTCCGGCTGGCTGTACCGCGCAGACCCGGCCGACGAACCGACGCCCACGGTCGTGTACCTCCACGGCGGGCCCGAGGGACAGTCCCGGCCGGGGTACAACGACCTCGCCCGCCGGTACCTCGACATCGGCGTGACCTACTTCGCGCCCAACGTGCGTGGGTCCACGGGGTCCGGACGCTTCTTCAGCCACGCCGACGACCGCTACGGCCGCTTCGCGGGGATCGACGACGTCGAGGACGCGCTGTTGCACCTGGTCGAGGCGGGCATCGCCGACCCCGACCGGGCGGTGGTCTCGGGCCGCTCCTACGGCGGGTACCTCGTCAACGCGACCCTGGTCCGGCACCCCGGGCGGTGGCGAGGGGGCATCGCGGCGTGCGGGATGAGCGATCTCCAGAGTTTCTACCGCACCACCGAGCCGTGGATCGCCGCCGCCGCCTATCCCAAGTACGGGAACCCGCTGCAGGAGCGGGAACTACTCAGGGAGGCGTCGCCGCTACATCTGTATCACCATGTCGACGTCCCCGTGCTCTTCGTCCACGGGGCACACGACACCAATGTGCCGCTCAGCGAGACGGAGCAGGCCGTGGAGGCCTTGCGTCGCCGCGGCGTACCGGTGGACGTGCTGCTCTTCGAGGACGAGGGTCACGAGTTCGTGAAATTGGCCAACAGGCAGCTGCTCGGGGACCGGGTGGTCGACTTCTGTCAGGAGGTGTTCGGTGTTCGGACGCAAGAAGAGTGAACCCGGCGACGCGGACGGGTTCGAGGGACGACTGATCGGGTGGCGGCGCCACATCCACGCCCACCCCGAGTTGTCCTACGAGGAGACCGAGACCACCGACTACATCGAGGGTGAGCTCCGGTCGATGGGGCTCGAGCCGACGCGGTTCCGGATCGGCACCGGCCTGTGGTGCGACGTCCCGGCCGCCGACGGCGCCACCGCGACGGACGTCGTGGCCCTGCGCGCGGACATCGACGCACTGGCCATGGGCGAGGACTCCGGCGAGCCCTTCGCCTCGGAGGTCGACGGGGTCGCCCACACGTGCGGTCACGACGGCCACACCGCGATGCTCCTGGGCGCGGCCGAGATGCTGGTCGCCGACCCGCCGCCGCGCCCCGTGCGCCTGATCTTCCAGCCGGCGGAGGAGACCATGCCGGGTGGCGCCAAGGACTGCGTCGAGGAGGGCGTGGTGGAGGGCGTGGACCGCATCCTCGCGCTGCACTGCGACCCGCACCGCCGCGTCGGCGAGGTGGGCGTGACCGGCGGCGCCATCACCTCGTCCAACGCCAAGATCGGCATCACGGTCCACTCGGACGGCGGGCACACCGCCCGGCCCCACGAGACCCAGGACACGGTCTTCGCCCTGGCGCAGATCGTCACGGGGGTGACCGCTGTGGTGGACCGGACGATCGACCCGCGCTCGGGAACGGTCCTGACCTGGGCCTCGGTCAAGGCCGGAGGCACCGCACCCAACGTCATCCCCGACTCGGGGCAGCTGTGGGGCACGCTGCGCAGCGCCGACCGCGACGTGTGGGCCACGGCGGAGCCCGTCGTCCGCGAGGCCGTCGAGACGATCGCCGCGACCTACGGGGTCCGCGCCGAGGTCGACTACGTCCAGGGCGTGCCGCCGGTGGTCAACGACGAGACCTGCGCCGACCTGGCCGCGTCGGCCGTCGAGCAGGTGCTCGGTGCCGACGGGGTGGGCACCGCCGTCCAGTCCAGCGGAGGCGAGGACTTCGCCTGGTACAC
>NZ_JAALEC010000536.1:0-1169 GCF_014145205.1 Dietzia sp. DQ11-44 | reverse complement strand
TGAGCCGGTGGAGGACCACCGCGATCGCGGGTAGACAGAGGGGCATGACAGCCGCCCCGACCGAGATCGCCCCGACCTTCTCCGCCCCGACCCTGCCCGCGGCGAGCGGGCCGCTCTCGCAGGCCGTGGTCACGGCGCTGTCGACGGGCCGGACAGACGGGCTCCCGGGCGTGCCGGCGGACACCGATCCGCTGGGCCGCGATCTGCAGCTCGCGTTGTACACGCTCTACGAGCTCCACTACCGGGGCTTCGCCGGGGTCGACGCCGACCTGGAATGGGACCCCGAGCTGCTGCGGCTCCGGCGCGCACTGGAGTCCCTGTTCCTCGATCACCTCCGGGGAGCCGTCGAGCCCGGCGAGGACCCGGTGGCGGAGATGGACGCCCTGTCCGTGGAGGCGACCTCCGGTACCGGCCCGTCCTGGTACTTCAAGGACGAGGGCACCTGGGACCAACTGCGCGAGTACTTCGCCCACCGGTCTCTGTACCACCTCAAGGAGGGCGACCCCCACGCGTTCGCCATCCCCCGACTGCAGGGGCAGGCCAAGGCCTCGTTCGTCGCCGTGGAGTTCGACGAGTTCGGCGGCGGGCGCGGCGAGCGGGTTCACCAGCAACTGTGGGCCGACCTCATGACCGCCGCCGGGCTGGACCCCACCTACCTGGGATATCTGGACCGGGTGTCGGCGGCGACGCTGTCGACCGTCAACCTGATGTCGCTGTTCGGGCTGCACCGGTCGCTGCGCGGGGCCGCGATCGGCCACTTCGCAGCCATCGAGATCACCTCGTCCCCCGGATCGGCGCGGCTCGTGGCGGGCCTGCGGCGGATGGGGGCCCCGGAGGAGTGCGTGCACTTCTACGCCGAGCACGTGGAGGCCGACGCGGTGCACGAGCAGGTGATGCGCCACGACGTCGTGGGGGACCTGGTGAACCGGGAGCCGCACCTGGCGGCCGACGTGGTGTTCGGGATGCGCACGCTGGACTACCTCGATGAGCTGGCGGCGGACGAGATGCTCGCGGCCTGGGGCCGCGGGGACTCCTCGCTGCTGCCCTGACGCGCGGGCGTGTCCCGCTCACGCCGACACACCGCGGCATCCGCTCGCGCGCCTGCACACCCGGCGGGACATCTGCTCGTGCGCCTGAGCGCCTGACGCGCAGCCGCCCGCGGCGATGCA
>NZ_JAALEC010000054.1:0-1255 GCF_014145205.1 Dietzia sp. DQ11-44 | reverse complement strand
CCGCTCGCGCCGTGGCCGCCGGGCACGAGGTGGTGGGGGTGCACCTGGCCCTCAGCGCGGACCCGGCGACCCTGCGGACGGGCTCCCGCGGTTGCTGTTCGCGCGAGGACGCCGGTGACGCCCGCCGGGTGGCCGATCTGTTGGGCATCCCGTTCTACGTCTGGGACTTCGCCGAACGGTTCAGGGCGGAGGTGATCGACGACTTCGTCGAGTCCTACTCCCGCGGTGAGACCCCCAATCCGTGTCTGCGCTGCAACGAGCGGATCAAGTTCGAGGCCCTCCTCGACCGGGGGATGGCACTCGGGTTCGACGCGGTGGCCACCGGTCACTACGCCCGGCTGTCCTTCGAGGAGACCGGCGCCGGGCACCGACGTCCAGTCCTCCGCCGGGCGGTCGATCCCGACAAGGACCAGTCCTACGTCCTCGGCGTGCTCACCCCGCAGCAGCTCGCGCACTCGATGTTCCCGCTGGGGGACTCCCACAAGTCCGAGGTCCGTGCCGAGGCCGAGGCGTCCGGCCTGCCCGTCGCGACCAAACCGGACAGCCACGACATCTGCTTCATCCCCTCCGGGGACACCCGTGCGTTCCTCGGCGCGCGGATCGGTCTGCGTCCCGGGGCGGTGGTCGACGCCGACACCGGTGACGAACTCGGTCGGCACGAGGGCGTGTACGGGTTCACGGTCGGCCAGCGCAAGGGACTGGGCCTGCCGGGTCCGGCGGCCGACGGTCGCCCCAGATACGTCACGTCCATCGACGCCGGCACCGGCACCGTGACCGTCGGGGGATCGGATCACCTGCTGTCCCGGGGGATGACCGCGACCTCGCCCTACTGGCTGGTGGACGACGCCCTCCGCGAGACCGAGTGTCTCGTGCAGATCCGCGCCCACGGTGAGGCGACACCAGGGCACGTGAGACGGGTGGGGGACGGGCCGGACGCCAGGTTGGAGATCTCCCTCGACGAGCCCGTGCGCGGCGTCGCACCCGGCCAGGCGGCCGTGCTCTACCGGCCCGAGCCCGGAGGCGACCGCGTCCTGGGAAGTGGCACGATCACCGCGTCCGTCCCGGTCGCGGGCACCCCGTGACCGCCGTCGAACCGGGTCACACCGGCCCCGGACCGATGCGGGGTGTCGACCCTCGGGAGGCCGCGCGGGTCGTGCTGGGTGAATGCCACGGGATGCCGTTCCTGCCCGAACTGTCGGACCGGGGCCTCGGAGCGGATCAGGTGGGCAGGACCCTCGCCATGCTCGCGGACCTC
>NZ_JAALEC010000535.1:0-1495 GCF_014145205.1 Dietzia sp. DQ11-44 | reverse complement strand
GAGGACCCGCCTGGTCGGCGGAGGAGGCCCCGCGGGTTCTCGTGTACGACCGGACCCCGGTGGCCGCGGTGGCGACCGCCGTCTCGAGCGGAGCGGCCGTCTCCCACCTCCGGGCTCCGGACCCGCGGGTCGACGGCGGCTCGGTCGAGGCGGTCATGGACGCCGACACCGTGATCGCCCTCGGGCCCGGATGGGGCACCGAGGACGAGCTGGCCGACCGGGTGGAGAAGGCCCGCTCCGTCCCCCAGCTCCCCGGCGGGGGACAGCTGTTGTTCCCGGGCCGGCGCTTCGTGGCGGCATACGGGTCGCCGATCACCCCGGCCCTCGGCATCCTCGGCGAGCAGGGTCCGGAGGAGAGCGCGGAGCGGGTGCGGCAACTGGTCGAGGAATACCAGCCGTACTCACCGGAGCCGGTGATCCCCGCGTTCGAGATCATCGCCACCGTCGCCTCCACATCCCCCGGAGCGGACGGCAACTACACCAACGAGTGGGCGCCGGAGGAGTTCGAGCCCCTCATCGACGCGATCACCGAGGCCGGTGGCTACGCGGTGATCGACCTGCAGCCCGGGATGGCGGACCTCCTCGACCAGGCGCGGTTGTTCGAGGAGTTGCTCAGGCGGCCCAACGTGGGGTTGGCGCTGGACCCCGAGTGGAAGCTCGAACCCGGCCAACGCCCGGGGGCCCAGATCGGCAGTGCGAGCGCCGAGGAGATCAACCGGGTCACGCACTGGCTCGCCGATCTCACCCGCGACACCGGGGGGCCACAGAAGCTGCTCATCCTGCACCAGTTCAGCCTGGCGATGATCACCGACCGGGAGGACATCGACACCTCACGGCCCGAGGTGGCGATCTCCCTCCACGCCGACGGGCACGGCACCCCGGAGATGAAGCTGGAGACGTGGGAGGTCCTGCAGCAGGGGCTGTCCCCGGACATCTGGATGGCCTGGAAGAACTTCTACGACGAGGACACGCCGACCTTCACCGCGGAGCAGACCATGGCGGTCGAACCCCGGCCGTGGTTCGTGTCCTACCAGTAGGTCGGCTCTCCGCCGGGGCGCGGGTTCGTCAACCGCGGATGATCCGCTCGGCGACGTGCTGGCCCGCCATCCCGTGGACACCGGGCCCGGGGGGCGTGGACCCGGAGGCGTGCCACACCCCCGGGACCCCGGTCGCGAAGGGATCCGCCCGTGGAACCGGACGGGCGATGAGTCCGCGCAGGTCGACGCGGCCCGCGGCGATGTCGCCGCCCTCGTAGTTCGCGTTGTGTCGGCCCATCCGCGACGCGGGCGTACAGCGGGTCGACACCACCACGTCGCGGACGCCGGGAGCGACCTCCTCCAGGGCGCGGAGGACCTGCTCGGTCTGGTCCAGCTCGGAGTAGGCGGGCACGTGTGCGTACGTCCACAGGGGTCGTCGTCCGTCGGCGGCGACCCTCCCCGGGTCCACCACCCACGGTTGGGAGACGAGGACCATCGGCCGGTCCGCGTGACGGCCC
>NZ_JAALEC010000534.1:0-3913 GCF_014145205.1 Dietzia sp. DQ11-44 | reverse complement strand
ACCGCGCGGCCGCCGAACCCGCCGCCCGCGAGGCACTCGCCGCATCCCCCCTGAGCCGCTAGCTCCCGAGCCGCGACCCGCAGGTCCGCTACCCGGAGATCCGACCGCGCGGTGGGACGAGGCTCACGTGAGGGTGCGGGGTGCCTGGAACTCGGCCTCGAACCGCTCGAAGGAGAACGTCGCCAGCGCCCGCGCACGGTCGAGCCCGAGCTCGCGGACGGCCTCGGCGATCCGGGCGATGTGGGGATCGCCGTCCTCTGCCCCGGGAGCGATCGTCACCCGGGCGCCCCCCAGTGGTCGGAACCGGCCACCCGAGACCTTGGCGCCGGCGCGGACCAGAACCGGCGCCCCGTCGAGAACCTGGATGCAGTTCATCCCCAGGGAGTGGCGGCCGGGGAGCGGCACTCCCAGGCGGGTGTCGAGCTTCAGGTCGATGCCGCCGGCCCCCGAGGACCCCACCGCCCCCAGACGAGCGTCGTCCAGGGCGCCACCGGCCGTCCCGACCATGTCGCCCTTCCACTTGGGAAAGCCCCAGAGTTCGTTGCCCGCCGCGAGGGTGAAGTCCTGGTCGACCGGCAACTCGTGGATGTGCTGCTGGACCCCCACTCCCGGGACCTTGACCTGGAACGCCAACCCCACCTCGTGGTATCCACCCAGGACGTTGCCCGGGACATCGTGGTACCGGACATGGATCATCGTGACCGGCGTACGGCCACCGGGGAGGGACACGGGCTCGGCCCCCGCGGAATCCAGCACCGCGGACTGGGGGCCGGCGGCGATGAGCCGCCGGGCGACGGCCGTCCGCGAGAGGAATGCGGCGCCCGATATCGAGGCGGAGACGACGGGGACCGGGAACGTGATCTGACGGCCCGCGACGACACGGGTGGTGGGAGAACTCATGCCCCGACGTTAGCCGCTGCGGTAACAGGTTTCAGCATGTTTCGGGGCTAACGTCCCCGTGTTCACCGCGGATAGACCAGGTAGAGACGGGCACCCGGTCCGCCCACGCGGCACAGACCGCGTCGATGTCCACCAGGAGGCACACCATGTTGAAGGCACTCGCCGACTTCTTCGCCCAGTTCGACTTCACCGTCGGATTGTCCGCCGCGATCAACGGCTTCATCTCCGGCTCCACCGCCGCCCTCGAGCAGTCGTTCGGTGTCGACAGCTCGATCGGCCACCTCGCCGTGAGCAGCATCGGCCGGGTCGGCCCCGTCGAGAACGGCGCCTGACCCGACTCCCGCACACCGGAGAACCCCCGGTCACCCACCCGGGTGGTCGGGGCGATCCGGTTCTCAGGTGGGATCCGACAGGTCGTCGGGCGGGGCGGCTGCCAGCTGACCACTCGACTTGCCCTTGTACCGGGGCCGCAGCAGGTTCGCGGGGGACAGGATGTCGTCGACCTCCTCCGCCGAGAGCAGGCCCATCTCCAGCACGACCTCGCGGACGCCACGGCCCGAGCGCGCGCACTCACGACCCACCAGGTCGCCGTTGTGGTGACCGATCACGGGATTCAGATAGGTGACGATGCCGATCGAATCCATGACGTTGCGGCGGGCCACCTCGACGTTGGCCGTGATACCCCGCACGCACTTCTCCGTGAGCGTCTCGATCGCCTTGGTGAGCAGGGAGATCGACTCGAACATCGCCTGCGCGATCACGGGCTCCATCACGTTGAGCTGCAACTGCCCCGCCTCGGCCGCCATCGTCACCGTGACGTCGTTGCCGATCACCTTGAAGCAGACCTGGTTGACCACCTCGGGGATCACCGGGTTCACCTTGGCCGGCATGATCGACGACCCCGCCTGGAGCTCGGGGAGGTTGATCTCGTTGAATCCCGCGCGCGGGCCGGAGGAGAGCAGACGCAGGTCGTTGCAGATCTTGGACACCTTGGACGCGGTCCGCTTGAGAGCGGCGTGGACGTTGACGTAGTCGCCGGTGTCGCTGGTCGCCTCGATGAGGTTCATGGCCCCGGTGACCGGCAGACCGGTCACGACCCGCAGGTGCTCGACCACCGCACGGCGGTAGTCGGGCGGTGTGTTGACGCCGGTACCGATGGCCGTGGCGCCGAGGTTCACGTCGAGCAGCATCCGGGCCGCCGCGCCGAGGACGTGGAGTTCCTCGTCGAGGGTCACCGCGAATCCACCGAACTCCTGGCCCATGGACATGGGAACGGCGTCCTGCAACTGCGTCCGGCCCATCTTGAGGACCTCGCGGAACTCCTCCGACTTGTCGTAGCAGGCCTCCCGCAACGCGACGATCGCCGGCTCGAGCCGCTCGAGGGAGTGCCACAGGGCGATCCGGAAACCGGTCGGGTAGGCGTCGTTGGTGGACTGCGACCGGTTGACGTCGTCGTTCGGACTGATGACGTCGTAGGCGCCCTTGGGGTGACCGGTCCGCTCCAGCGCGAGGTTGGCCACCACCTCGTTGGTGTTCATGTTGACCGAGGTGCCGGCCCCGCCCTGATAGACGCACGAGGGGAACTGGTCCATGCAGCGGCCGTCCAGCAGGATCTCGTCGCACGCACCGACGATGGCCTCGGCGATGTCCGGGTCCAGGACTCCCATCTCGAGGTTCGCCAGCGCGGCGGCCTTCTTGACCATGACCATCCCGCGGATGAAGTCCGGGATGTCGCTGATGGTCTTCGAATCGATGGGGAAGTTCTCGACGGCGCGCACGGTGTGGATCCCGTAATAGGCGTCAGCCGGGACCGCCTTCTCACCGAGCAGGTCTCGTTCCACACGGGTCTGGGTCATACGTCCTCCGCTGATCGGGTCGACACGATCCACAGTAGACACGGCCCGCGGTCGGCGCGCGGTGTCACGGTTCGCGGGGATCCCCCGCCGCCGCGCGACCTTGCCTAGGGTGTGGGCATGTCGCGAACGACGACCTCCCGCCGCAGCCGGACCCTGTCCGCGGCGAAGGACGTCCTCCGGCCGCTGACCCCCTCGGACGGGGTCCTGGGCAGCATCGTCGACAGGGGCCAGGTGCCCCTGCCGCGCGGGACCTGGGCGGTGTTCGGCGTCGCGTTCGCCGGGTTCGCGCTACCCGTCATCGGGTTCGTCGAACTGGCCGAGCGGATCAGTTCCGGTGCCAAGCTGCCCTTCGACCGGCCCGTCATGCTGTGGTTGCGCAGGCGACACACCCCGCGCAACACCCGGATCGTCAGGGCGGTCACCGAACTCGGCGGCGTCACCGCCGTCCCGGTCTTCGCGCTCGCCGCCGCGGGTTACCTGGCCTACGTGCGGGGCAGCCGCCGACCGGCCGCGTTGCTCACGGTCTCCCTCGTCGGGTCCACCGTCATCAACTCGGTCCTCAAACTGATGTACCGGCGGGACCGCCCCACCTTCTTCACCCACATCGTCGAGGAGAAGAGCTACTCGTTCCCCAGTGGGCACGCCATGGCGAGTGCGGCGCTCGCCGGCTGCGCCTGCGTGCTCGCGTGGCCGACCGGGTGGCGCTACCCGGTGATCGCCGGGTCCAGCGCCTACGTCCCCGCGGTCGGCGTGACCCGCATGTACCTCGGCGTGCATTTTCCCAGCGACGTCCTCGCCGGCTGGTGCGTGAGCCTGGCCTGGGTGGGCGAGGTGGCCACGATCATGTGGCTCGTCGACCGCCTCGACTACTCCCCTCCGCTGCTCTCGCGTCCGGAGTCGTGATGGGCACCCACGCCCGGATCGTCCTGCACCACGGGGTCATCACCCGACTTCCGGCGGACGCGGTGGTCGACGCCGCCGCCCTGCGCCTGGCCCGGTCCCTTGTCGACTGAGGCGACCTCGCGAGCCGGCGCGGGACCGTCGAACGACGCGACCGCCGCCCCGGCAGTGGTCCTGACCGAGGTCTTCGCCCCGTGGGTGGTGCTCACAGCCGGCTCGCTCCACCTCGGCCACCGGGTGGGCTCGACCGGCTGGGG
>NZ_JAALEC010000533.1:0-1591 GCF_014145205.1 Dietzia sp. DQ11-44 | reverse complement strand
ACCCGCGATCGCCGCGACCGCGTTGTCCGAGGTCGGGCGGGACGCGTGGGCCGCGGCCCCCTTCGCGCTCACCCGCGCCCAGGCGACGCCCTTCTCCGCGACCGCGATCGGGTAGAGCCGCCGACCCGCCACCGGTACGGACCACCCCCCGACCTCGCTGAGTGCGTGGGTCATGCCGTCGAAGATGTCGGGACGTTCCCGCACCACCCACCGCGCCCCCATCGTCCCGGCGGCTTCCTCGTCGGCGAAGAAGGCGAGCAACAGGGGTCTGCGCGGGACGATGCCCTCACGGCGGTAGTGGCGCACGACGGCGAGCATCATGCCGATCATGTTCTTCATGTCCACGGTTCCACGGCCGTAGAGCCAGCCGTCGTGGATCTCACCCGCGAACGGCGGGACCGACCAGTCCTCTGCGACCGCGGGGACCACGTCGACGTGCCCGTGCACGACCAGTCCGCCGGCGGCCGGGTCCGACCCGTCGACACGGGCGAACAGACTTCCGCGACCGGGCACGGACTCCACCAACTCGCTCGGGATCCCCACCTCGTCCAGGTACTCCGCGATACGTCGGCACACGCGGGTCTCACCGTCGCCGGTCGTGGCGGGGTCGCCGGTGTTGGTCGAGTCGATGGACACCAGGTCAGCTGTGATCGAGACGGCCTCGGAGTGCAGGAGTTCCCGCATCTCGTCGGTCATCGGCACGGTGTCCGTCATCCGAAGCACATCCCTTCCCCACGGTAGGTGGGCCAGCGATCCACCACCGCTGGTCCCTGTGCAGTCTCGTCCACCACGTGGAGCGTGTCGAACCGCTCGCAGACCTCTCCCGCCTTCGCGTGGCGCCACCAGGCGCGGTCGCCTATCGCCACCTCCCCTCGCACGGGGGTCTGCACCTCTCCGGCGCCCTCCCTGCCCAGGTACCGCAACCCCGTGGGGCGGGCGGGGACGGGCAGCCGATCCGGCCCCGGCACCCCGGAGGCCACGTACCCCCCGTAGAGGAAGGTCGTGAGGCCGGGGGCCGGGGTCCGGACCGCCGGCAGGGCGAAGAACAGCGAGGGTCGCGGTGTGAACGAGCGGTAGCGGTCGAACAACCCGGGGACGAAGAGACCCGACCCGGCGGTCACCTCGGTGACGGCGGGATCCGCGGCGCTCTCGGCGATCGAACCGGAGCCACCCGAGTTGACGATCTCGGGTCGCTCCCCGGTGACGTCGGCGACCACTCCGGCGACGGCCCCCCGGATCCCGAGCAGACGGCGCATCGACAGCGCCTTGACCACGCCGATACCCCTGACGTCGTCGGGGACGCCGGCGACCTGCGCCTCGTAGAACATCACACCGACCACCCGGAAGCCCGAGGCCACGGCTCGACGGACCAGCGGCTCGACGTCGGCGGGGCCCCGGAGCGGGGACCGCCTGACGCCCAGGTGGAGGGGTCCGAACCGGAGCGAGGCGTCCACGTCGACGCACACCCTCGCCCCACCGGCACCCGACTCGCGGGCGATCTCCAGCTGGCGTTCGTCGTCGACCATCAGGGTCACCGCGTCGAGCGCGGCCGGATCCGCCCCCAGTCGCGCGAGCGCCGCGCGGTCGACCG
>NZ_JAALEC010000532.1:0-14566 GCF_014145205.1 Dietzia sp. DQ11-44 | reverse complement strand
TGAGCCACAGGGCCTCGGTGAGCGAATAGGCCATGATGCCGCGTACCGAGTCGTCACCCCGGAGCCCCGGACCGAGGACCTCCTCGAGCACCCCGCGCGACCTGACGGACTTGCTGGCGATCCGGATCCGCGTCCCGCCTGCTCGTCGCCGCAGGTCGGCCAGGTTCGCCCGCAGGGTGGGCAGGTGCAGCGCGGCGAGCGGCGCGTCCAGTCCGGCGGTGGCCGTGTCCACGGCGTCCACGGCGTCGGTGCCGGGTCCGGACACCGGCCTACTCACCGTCGAGCGGATGCGCGTCCGCCACCACGAGGTCGACCGCCCGGTGGAGAAGGGCGATCGCCTCGTCGTCGTCCCGGCAGATCTGCCAGCGCAGACCGATGCCCGCGACCGTGGCCTCCACGACACGGACCATGTCGTCGAGGCCCATACCCCAGCGCATACCCGCGGACTGGGCGGTCCGCCCGAGCACCGAGCGGATGATCTCCTCGTTGGACTCCTGCTGGTGGCGGGCCAGGCCGATCTCGGGTGTCCCGTACGTGCGCAGCGAGTAGGAGACGATCTCGTAGGTGAGGAGCTGCCGGTCGGGAGAAGCGGAGATGACGGCCCAGATCAGGTCGATGGCCTCGTACAACCTCCGTCGCAGCCCCTCCCTGCCCATGGCGCCGGAGTCGAAGTCGACGTTGATGAACGCCCGTGCCGCCTGGTGCACCTCCGAGTTGACCGCACCGATCACCTCACGGAGGAGCTCTTCCTTATCCGTGTAGCAGTAGTGGACGACACCGAGGGAGACGCCGGCCCGCTCCGCGACGCCACGGACGGTCACCGCGCCCAACCCGTCATGTTCGGCGATCTCCAGGGCGGCCCGGAGGAGCTGCGCTCTGCGCTGATCGGATGGGAGGCGTCTGGTCACCCGTCCATGGTACGACGACGACCCTGCGGCGGGCACACTTCGTCCCCGGATCGCACAGGGCACCGCCCCGCGGTCAGGTCTGTCGTCCAGGTTGCCCCCCTTCGACGGTGAAGCGGGGGGTAATCTCGGCAGCCATGACGACCTCGACCACACCGTGGCAGAACTGGGCCGGAAACGTCATCGCCTCGCCGTCCGGCCGGTCCGACCCCACGACCGTCGCGGAGGTCACGGACATCGTGCGCACCGCCGCCGACCGGGGCACCCGGGTCAAGTGCGTGGGCGCCGGACATTCCTTCACCCCGGCCGCGGCGACGGACGGGGTCCTGGTCTCACTCGACGACCTGACGGGGATCGAGTCGATCGTCCCGACCCGCGCCCCCGACGGGCACGTCGACGGGGCTGACGTGACCGTCTGGGCGGGCACGCGACTGCACCGGCTCGGCCCCCTTCTGTGGGACCTGGGACTCGCGCAACCGAATCTCGGGGATTTCGCGGAACAGTCGCTCGCCGGCGCGGTGTCGACGGGGACCCACGGCACGGGTCGGCACGCTGTCGGCCTGCCGGCCACCGTCGTCGGTCTGCAGCTCGTCGCCGCCGACGGTTCCGTCCTGAACTGTTCCCGCGAGACGAATCCTGAGGTGTTCGAGGCGGCGCGACTCGGGATCGGTGCGATCGGGATCATCACCAAGATGACGATCCACTGCGTGCCGGCGTTCGCGCTGAGCGCCGAGGAACACCCGTGGACCCTGACCGCCGCGCTCGCCGATCTCGAGGGCTTCGCGGGCTCGGCCGACCACGCGGAGTTCTTCTGGTTCCCCCACACCGACGCCGTGACCGTCAAACGCCACACCCGGCTTCCGGGCGACACCGAGCTGCAGCCCCTGGGCAGGTTCCGCGAGCTCGTGGGCGAGGAGTTCCTGGCCAACGAGGCGTTCGGTGCGTTGTGCCGGACGGCCGCCCGTCGGCCCTCGCTGACACCCCGGATCAACCGCCTCGCGGCCCGGGCGATGTCGGCCCGCGCGTACACCGATCGCAGCTACCGGGTCTTCGCCTCCTCACGACGGGTCCGCTTCCGCGAGATGGAGTACGCGGTGCCGGTGGCCGCGGCCGCGGCCGTGGTGAGGGACCTCCGGGACATGATCGACCGCTCCGGCATCGTCACGCCGTTCCCCGTCGAGGTGCGGTTCGCCGCCGCGGACGACGTGTGGATGTCGACCGCCCACCAGCGGGACGTCTGCTACATCGCGGTCCACCAGTTCCACCTGATGGACCACACCGAGCTCTTCCGATCGGCCGAGGAGATCTTCCTCGCCGCGGACGGTCGACCCCACTGGGGGAAGATGCACACCCGGACCGCCGCCGACCTGTCCGACACCATCCGACACTTCGACGATTTCGTCGCCGTGCGGGACCGACTGGACCCGGACCGGGTCTTCGCGAACCAGTACACCGAACAGGTCCTCCCGTAGGAGGCGGGACCACGTGATCCTCCGTACCGTGGAGTGACGGACAAGGGCAGCCGACCCTGTCGTGAACACCCTCGAGGAGATCCCGTGCCAGAACGCGTCCCCGCCGACACCGACGTCTCCGGTCCACTCGCCGGAATCGCCACAGGGGCCCTCCGGAAGGCGATACGGAGCCAGGCCGGGGCCGCGCGCGCCTACGTCCGCAAGCTCCGCGAGAACCATCCGGATGAGAGTCCCGCGCGCATCCGCGACCGGCTCGACTCCCGCTTCCTGAGCGCCGTCACCGCGTCCGGCGCGGCCGTGGGCGCCACGGCGGCCGTCCCCGGGGTCGGCACCATCGTCGCGTTCGGCGCGATCGGCGCCGAGTCGCTGGTGTTCATCGAGGCCGCCGCGTTCTACACCCTGGCCGTCGCGGAGGTCCACGGCGTGGACGTGAGGGTCGGCGAGCACGAGGAGCTGCTCGTGATGACCGTCATGCTCGGGGCGTCGGGCACCGCGATCCTGGCCAACGCGGTCAGCACGAGCGGCGGGGCCTCCGCCGGCGGGTCGCTCGCCGGAAGGTCGCTGGGGCTCCCGGGTCTGAAGGAGGTCAATCGTCGGATGGTGTCCCGGTTCGCCCGGAAGTTCGCGGTGAAGCGGGCGACCCTCGCCATGGGCAAGCTCGCCCCCGCGGGCATCGGCGCGGCGGTGGGAGGCTGGGGGAACCGACGGCTGGGTCGGACCGTCGTGAAGGCGGCGGCGACCACCTTCGGGACCCCTCCGGACAGCTGGCCCTCGACCTGACCCCCGTGCGTCGAGTGCACCGCATCCCCCTGTCAGGTGAGATCGGAAGGCCGAGAACGCGCAGAAGGTCTAGCCTGGGTTCATTGCGTGTGAAACCCACCACAGATCAGGAAGGCACCACAACATCGTGAGCAACACCGTCTCACAGTTCGGACAGAACCAGTGGCTCGTCGACGAGATGTACGAGCGGTTCTCCAAGGACCCGTCCTCCGTGGATAAGTCCTGGCACGAGTTCTTCGACGCGAACCCCGGGGCCGCGGCCGTGAGCGGTCGGAGTGCGTCGAACGGCTCGTCCGGTGCCGGTCCGGCTGCGGACGGGGGTGACGCACGGACTGGTGGGAAAACCAGTGGTGGCAAGACCGGTGGAGAGAAGAAGAGTGCCGGCAAGAGCGGCAAGAAGGTCTCCTCCGAGAAGTCCGGGGGCGACAACGCCACCCCCGACGCGAACACCCAGAAGACCTCGGAGCTGACCGTCGCGGACATGTCTCCCGAGTCGTCAGCCGAAGACGTGGCCGCCAAGCCCACCGCCGAGAGCTCCCCGAAGAGCAAGGCACGCGGGCGGGGTGTGCCGGCCCCCGCGCGGACGCCGAGCTCGCGTGGCACGTCGGAGGCACCCGCCGCCAAGCGGACCACCCGGCCCGAGTACACGCCGCCCGAGGAAGCAGAGAACAAGGTCCTGCGCGGCCCGGCCAACGCGATCGTCAAGAACATGAACGCGTCGCTGACGTTGCCCACGGCCACCTCGGTCCGTGCGATTCCGGCCAAGCTCATGATCGACAACCGCGTCGTCATCAACAACCACCTCAAGCGGACGCACGGCGGCAAGATCTCCTTCACCCACCTCATCGGGTACGCGATGGTGCAGGCGATCAAGTCCTACCCGAACATGAACAACCACTTCGAGGAAGTCGACGGCAAGCCCAACGTCGTGACCCCGAACGGGATCAACCTCGGCCTGGCGATCGACATGAAGACCAAGGCGGGGCGCACCCTGGTCGTGGCCGCCATCAGGAACTGCGAGGAACTGACCTTCCGCGGCTTCCTCGACGCCTACGAGGACATCGTCTCCCGCGCCCGCATCGGCAAGCTGACGATGGAGGACTTCTCGGGGGTCACCATCTCGCTGACGAACCCCGGCGGGATCGGCACCGTCCACTCTGTGCCGCGACTGACCGTGGGGCAGGGCACGATCCTCGGTGTCGGTGCGATGGAGTACCCGGCCGAGTTCCAGGGTGCCAGCGACGAGCAGCTGGCCAACAACGCCATCGGCAAGATCACCACCCTCACCTCGACCTACGACCACCGGATCATCCAGGGTGCGGAATCCGGGGAGTTCCTCCGCGAGATCCACCGTCTCCTGCTCGCCGACGAGTTCTACGACGAGATCTTCGACGTCCTCGGCATCCCCTACGAGCCCGTCCGGTGGCGTCAGGACATCACCGACCCGCGCGTGGACAAGGACGCCCGGGTCCTCGAGCTGATCGCGGCCTACCGCGACCGCGGCCACCTCATGGCCGATATCGACCCCCTGGACGGGCGGCACGCCAAGCGTCGCCGCACCTTCCACCCGGACCTCGACGTCAACTCCCACGAGTTGACGCTCTGGGACCTGGACCGCAAGTTCTCCGTGGGTGGGTTCGTCGGCAAGGACAAGATGCGCCTGCGCGACGTCCTGTCTGCGCTGCGCGCGGCGTACTGCCGCAAGATCGGTATCGAGTACACCCACATCCTCGAGAACGAACAACGCCAGTGGATCCAGGAACGACTCGAGGGTGTCGACGACAAGCCGACGGTCGCCGAGCAGAAGTACATCCTGTCCAAGGTCAACGCGGCGGAGGCGTTCGAGACCTTCCTGCAGACCAAGTACGTCGGACAGAAGCGCTTCTCCCTGGAGGGCGCCGAATCGGTCATCCCGATGATGGATGCGGTCATCGACGAGGCCGCCGAGTTCGCGCTCGACGAGGTCGTGATCGGCATGCCGCACCGCGGCCGCCTGAACGTCCTGGCCAACATCGTGGGCAAGCCCTACCGGCAGATCTTCACCGAGTTCGAGGGCAACATGGACCCCTCGGCCGCCCACGGCTCGGGTGACGTCAAGTACCACCTCGGCGCCGAGGGCATCCAGTACCAGATGTTCGGGGAGAACGAGATCAAGGTCTCGCTCACCGCCAATCCGTCGCACCTCGAGGCCGTCGACCCCGTCCTGGAGGGGATCGTGCGGGCCAAGCAGGACCTCATCGAGGACCCGGAGTGGCGTGCCGAGTACCCGGTCGTCCCACTCATGCTCCACGGTGACGCGGCCTTCGCCGGCCAGGGGGTGGTGGCGGAGACGCTCAACCTGTCCCAGATCGACGGGTACCGCACCGGCGGGACGATCCACATCGTCGTCAACAACCAGATCGGATTCACCACCGCCCCCGAGGCCGGTCGGTCCAGCCAGTACTCCACGGACGTCGCCAAGATGATCGGCGCCCCGATCTTCCACGTCAACGGTGACGACCCAGAGGCGTGTGTGCGGGTGGCGCGGTTGGCGATGGACTTCCGCCAGCAGTTCAAGAAGGACGTCGTGATTGACCTCGTCTGCTACCGCCGCCGCGGCCACAACGAGGCCGACGACCCGTCGATGACGCAGCCCCGGATGTACGAGGTGATCGACGGCAAGAAGAGCGTCCGCCAGTCCTACACCGACGATCTCGTCGGTCGCGGTGACATCACCGAGAAGGAGGCCGAGAACGCCCTGCGCGACTTCCAGGGCCAGCTCGAGCGGGTCTTCAACGAGGTCCGCGAACTCGAGAAGCACCCGGTCAAGGCATCCGAGTCGATCCTGCCGAACCAGCCGCTGCCCAAGCGTCTGGTGACCGCGGTCGACGAGTCGGTCATCCACGCGATCGGCGACGCCTTCGGCAACCTGCCCGAGGACTTCCACATCCACTCGCGTGTCAAGCCGGTCTACGAGGCGCGCCAGAAGATGGCCTACAACGGGAACATCGACTGGGCGTTCGCCGAGCTGCTCGCGATCGGTTCGCTCGTCATGGAGGGCCGGACCGTTCGCCTGGCCGGCCAGGACTCGCAGCGCGGCACCTTCACGCAGCGGCACGTGGTGGTGGTCGACAAGACCACTGCCGAGCCCTACTCGCCGCTGCAGAACCTCGACGAGGCCGACGGCCGGTTCGAGGTGTGGAACTCCGCGCTCACCGAGTACGCCGGTGTCGGGTTCGAGTACGGCTACTCCGTGGGTGACCCGGAGGCGCTGGTCCTGTGGGAGGCGCAGTTCGGCGACTTCGTCAACGGTGCCCAGACCATCATCGACGAGTACATCTCCTCCGGTGAGGCCAAGTGGGGTCAGAAGTCCTCGGTCACCCTGCTCCTGCCGCACGGCCACGAGGGCATGGGCCCGGACCACACCTCAGGGCGCATGGAACGCTTCCTGCAGCTGTGCGCGGAGGGGTCGATGACGGTCGCGCAACCGTCGACCCCGGCGAACTACTTCCACCTCATGCGTCGCCACGCCACCGACGGCATCAAGCGCCCCCAGATCGTCTTCACCCCCAAGTCGATGCTGCGGAACAAGAAGGCCGTCAGCGCCCTCGCCGACTTCACCTCGGGCAAGTTCCGTTCGGTGCTCGACGATCCCACCTTCGTCGACGGTGGCAAGGACCCGGAGAAGGTCAAGACCATGCTCCTGGTCTCGGGCAAGCTCTACTACGAGCTGGCGGCACGGCAGGAGAAGGAAGGCCACGACGACGTCGCGATCGTCCGGCTGGAACAGATCCACCCGATCCCGTTCCGTCGTCTCCGCGAGGCGCTCAGCCACTACCCGAACCTCACCGAGGTCCGGTGGGTGCAGGAGGAACCGGCCAACCAGGGCGCGTGGAGCTTCCTCGCACTCAACCTGCCGGAGGTCATCCCGGAGTTCCCGCCGCTCAAGCGGGTGTCTCGACGGGCCATGGCCGCCACGTCGACCGGCCTGAGCAAGGTCCACGCGGTCGAGCAGAAGGCGCTCGTGGACGAGGCCTTCTCCTGATCGCGGCCACGGGGTAGGCGCGGGTCTCCGCGCCCCCCGGCGGCGGTCGCCCGGGGCCTGTCCCGTGCGCCCGGGGCCGGTCCCGTACCCCCGGGCTCAGTAGTCGTGCGAGTCCAGCCAGTAGTTGGCGAGATCGGTCGGGGTGGAGGTGCCGAACTCCACCCCGAGCAGGAGTTCCCGCACGTCCTCCGTGGTCAGCTCGCCGCTGATCCGGTTGACCAGGGCGAGTTGGTCCTCCGAGAGTGAGCCCTTGCGGAACACCGGGACGACGTGTTGGGCCAGGATGGCGTCCTCGTCGTCGTCCAGCGGCACCATGTCGTCGGGATCCAGGACCGGGTCGGTCGACTGGACCAGCCCCACGCCGATCTCCCCCGCGCGCAGTGCGTCGAACACCGCGCGCGGGTTCGGGCCCAGCGCCACCCTCCGCCCGAACCCGCAGTCGTACGTCCCACCCACCGCGGTGGCGAGCTCACGGTCCGCGAGCGCCTCCTGGCGTGCGCCCAGTGTGAACTCCCCGCAGCGTCCGGCGAGGTCGGACATGGTCCGCAGACCGCGCGTCTCCGAGGTGTGCCGGGTCACCACGTACACGGGGGCGTCCTCGGCGGGAGCCGGGTCGGCTGCGGTGACCCCCTCGGGGAGGGCGGCCATCATCGCGGTGTACACCTCGTCGGCCTCGACCACGGTGGAGCCCGGATCGAACGCCCGGAGCAACTCCCCGGTGAACCCGATGGTGAACGTGGCGTCTCCCGCCGTCACCGACTCGAGGACCTCGGCCTGGTCTCCCGACTGCGGACGCAGAGTGACCCGGGAGCCCGATCTCAACAGGGCGTTGCCGTAGATGTGGCCGACGACCTCGGCCTCACCGAAGGACGCGGTCTCGATCACCACGACCGGATCGGACTCGTGGGCGGGGACGATCGACGACTGCGCCTGGCATCCGGTCAGTGCCACCACCGCAACCCCGGCGATCGCCAGTCCGCGTACCCCGGCCCGCTCCCCCGTCCGCCGCACTCGACCACGTCCTTCCTCGCCACGTCCGCACCCGGTCGTGCGACACCTGTCCGCCAGTCTCCCAGCAGAACCCTAACGCCCATCGTGTCGAGGCCCGGCGCCGGATAGTGTCATGGTGATGAGTGAGGGGGCGCTGGTGCCGAGTATCCGAAGACGGCGGGACGACACGGCCACCCCCTTCCCCCCACGCACCCGGCTGACCGTTCCCACCGAACGCGCGGTGGTCGACTGCGGTGTCTACGTCGACGGCGTCCGTGTCCCGGGGCGCTTCACCCACCGGGCCGCGATCCGGCACGTACGACAGGCCGGGCGGGGGTTCGTGTGGGTCGGGCTCCACGCCCCGGACCCGCACCAGATGGAGGCGCTGGCGAGTGAGTTCGGTCTCCACGAGCTGATCTCCGAGGACGCCGCCAGCGGACGGCAGCGGCCCAAACTGGAGGCCTACGACGACTCCCTGGTCCTCAACATGTCGACGGTCAGGTACCTCGAGCACGAGTCGATCACCGAGACCAACGACATCGTCTCCACCGGTGAGGTCATGGTGGTCCTGGGCCGCGACTTCGTGGTGACCGTCCGTCACGGGGACTTCACCGGCCTCGCCGACATCCGCGCGGAGCTCGAGAGCGCGCCCGAGAGGCTGCTCCGGGGGCCGTCGACGGTGATGCACGCCGTGGCCGACCGGGTGGTGGACAGCTATCTCGAGGTGGCCGAGGGGATGAGTGGGGACATCGACGACCTGGAGACCGCCGTCTTCGCCCCCCGCACCCGTGTCGACATCGAGCAGATCTACCTGCTCAAGCGTGAGCTGCTCGAGCTCAAGCACGACATCGCTCCCCTGGCCCTGCCCCTGCGGCGCCTGGCGGTCGAGCATCTCGACCTGGTCCCCGCCGAGATCCGGCACTACTTCCGCGACGTCCACGACCACCACAGCCAGGTCGCGGCGGAGGTCACGACCCTCGACGAGCAGATCACCTCGTTGGTCAACGCGGCCATGGCGATGATCGGGGTGCAGCAGAACACCGACATGCGGCGCATCTCCGCGTGGGTGGCGATCGCGGTCGTGCCCACGATGATCGCGGGGATCTACGGGATGAACTTCACCAACATGCCCGAACTGCATTCCGAGTACGGCTACTACCTGGTGCTCGGGGTCATGGCCGCCGCGTGCACCGGGTTGTTCCTGCTCTTCCGCAGGAACCGCTGGCTGTAGTCAGCGGGTCAGACCCGGATTCACCGCGCGGCGCGCCGGATCGGTCACGTCGATCCCGGCCTCGGCCCACGCGTCCTCGAGCTCCCCCGCTCCCTTGAGCCGGACCCAGGCCGCCTCGGTGTGCGTCACCGGGACCGCTCGGAAGATCCTGACGGGGGCGGACTCCCCGCCCACCTCGACGTCGGGGATCTCGGGCGCCCGCAGCACGACCGCGGTGAACGCCGCGCCCGGCCACAGCGGCTCCCCGAGATCGATGAGAGCGCCCTCGGACAGCACCAGGCCCTCGACCGCCGGGGCGGCCGCGAGCACGGCCAGGGCGCGGACGAGCCCGTCCACGCCGCCCCGCAACACCAGGGAGAGTTCGGCCCGCGGCGCGGTCGGGTCGGGGACCAGCGCGGACGGGTCCCCCATCGGGTCGGCCGAACACCCGAGCGAGGCGTATCTGACCAGGCCGGACTCGATGTCCACGAAGCGCAGGACCCGGATCGGTGCCGCCCCCAGGAAGGTCACCGATGCCTCCTGCGGCTCGGGGCCGAGATGCGCGATGAGATGCTCGCGGACCGCGGTCAGGACGGACGACGAGTCGGAAGGGCCTCCCGGGAGCGTCACTTGAGGCCGAGGCGTGCGAGTTCGTCGCGGACCTTCTCGGCGTTCCCGGGCTCGCACAGGATGTCGTACCGTCCGGCGACCAACTGGGAGGTCGACGCGAAGTCGCGCTTTCCCCGTGTCGCGGCGTAGGACAGCGAGGCGGAGACCACACCGAACACCGAACCACCGATCAGTCCGGTGAGGACGACTCCCCACATCGGCTGGGTGAAGATGCCGACCAGCAGGCCCACGAACAGTCCGAGCCACGCGCCGGTCGCCAGTCCGCCGAGCAGGATCTTGGGCCAGGTCAACCGGCCCGTGACACGCTCCACCTGCATGAGGTCCACGCCCACGATGGTCACCTCGTGGACGGGGAACTCCTCGTCCGCGAGGTGGTCCACGGCCGCCTGGGCCTGCGCGTAGGTGGGGTAGGAACCGACCACCCACCCGGTGGGGGGCGTGGGCAACCCGGGCGTCTGCCCGCGCCGGCCCGTGGTCGGGGACACCGGAGTCGTCATCACATCGATCCTTCCGTCGTCGACCCGTTCGGATCGGTCTCTCGGGCGGCCGTCGTCGTCATCCCCGCTGCCCGCCCCCGTGCGGAGACTACCAGTGCCATCTTACGGCTGGCCTCGTCGAGCATCTCGTCACCGAACATCACCGCGCCCCGGGCCCCGCCCTCCTCGGACGTGGAGTGGGCGTAGGCCGCGAGGATCCCCTCCGCCTTGTCGAACTCGTCCTGACGCGGGCTGAACACCTCGTTGCCCGCGTCCACCTGGGCGGGATGCAGGACCCACTTGCCGTCGAAGCCCAGTGCCGCGGTGCGGGCCGCCGCCCTGCGGAAGCCCTCCACGTCCCGCACCTTGAGGAACGGCCCGTCGATCGCCTGGAGACCGTGCGCCCGGGCGGAGACGAGGATGCTCAACAGAACGTGGTGGTAGGCGTCGCCCGGCGCGTACCCCTCCGGCTGCTCCCCGACGGTGAGGGTGCGCATGCCGATCGAGGCCATGAAGTCCGCGGGACCGAACACCAGCGTGAGGACCCGCGCGCTCGCGGTGGCGATCTCGTCGATGTTGGTGAGACCGAGCGCGTCCTCGATCTGGGGCTCGATACCGATGTGCCCGACCGGCAGGCCCGCCGCCTTCTCCACCTGGGTGAGCACCAGGTCGAGGGCCCGGACCTCCGCGCCCGACCGCGCCTTGGGCAGGAGGAGCGCGTCGACGTGGGCGCCCGCCCTGCCGACCACCTCCGTGACGTCCCGGACGGTGTACTCGGTGTCCCAGGCGTTCACCCTCACCACCACGGTCGGCGCGGCGAAGCCACCGCTGGTGAGCGCCTCGACGACGTTCTCGCGCGCCTGTTCCTTGGCCGGGCCCGCGACGGCGTCCTCGAGGTCGAGGAACACCTCGTCCACCGGCAACCCGCGGGCCTTGCCGATCATCTTGACGCTGCTACCGGGGACGGCGAGCACAGTGCGCCGGGGACGCGTGCGCAGTCCGGCGATCGTCGCCGCGGCGGACTCCGACGGTGCGGGCTCCGTGTGCTGGGCGGGGGTCATCTGCGGGCACTCCCTCCGGTCCGGTGCGGGCGGGGCGTGATCCACCACCCGGTGACTAACCTGGTCCGCATGGCGAACCTCAACAAGGCTTTCGTCGCCAGGCTAGCCGGACTGCCGGTGATCGGCCCTGACGGGGACGACATCGGGCGGATCCGCGACGTCGTGGTGACGATGCGCGCCCGGCACAAGCAACCCCGGGTCCTCGGACTGGTGGTGGAGCTGCCCACCCGGCGGCGGATCTTCGTGCCCATGCTCAGGGTCGCCTCGGTCGAGCCCCGCTCGGTCGCGCTGATCTCCGGAACGATCAACCTGCACCGGTTCCAGTCCAGGCCCGGCGAGAACCTGGTGCTCGGGTCCCTGGTGGACTCGATCGTGGGGGTCGATCCGGAGCGCGGAGCGCCCGGCTCCGCGGCCGGCCCCTCGGCCGTCTCGGGGGCCGGCACCGCGGTGACGTCGCGCTACCAGGTCGTCGACGTGGAGATCGAGCGGCAGCGCACCCGCGACTGGCTCGTCTCCAGGCTGGCCGTCCGGGCCCGTCGTGGGCGCGGGCCCCTCGGCCGCCGGGGGCCGGTGTCGATCCAGCCCTGGAGTCGGATCGAGGGGTTCGACGACGACGCCATCGGCACCCCGGAGCACGGAGCCGAGAGCCTGGTCGAGCACTACGCCGATCTCCGTCCCGCCGATGTCGCGCACGCCCTGCGTGAACTACCCGAGGTGCGTCGGCTCGAGGTGGCCCGCACCCTCGACGACGAACGACTCGCGGACATCCTCCAGGAACTGCCCCACGACGAGCAGACCGAGATCGTGACCCGACTCGAGCTGGAACGGGCGGCGGACGTCCTCGAGGCGATGGATCCGGACGACGCGGCGGACCTGCTGGGCGAGATGCCGGAGAAGGACGCCGAGTCCTTCCTCGAACTCATGCATCCGGAGGGCTCCGCACCCGTCCGCCGCCTGTTGACGTTCGACGCGGACACCGCCGGCGGGCTCATGACGCCGGAACCCATCATCCTGTCCCCCCAGACGACAGTCGCGGAAGCCCTGGCCCACTGCCGCAATCCCGACCTGAGCCCGGCGCTGGCGAGCCTCGTCTTCGTGGTCCGACCCCCCACGGCCACCCCGACGGGCAAATACCTCGGATGCGTCCACATCCAGGCGCTGCTCAGGGAGTTGCCGTCGACCATGGTCGCCGAGACCGTGGACACCAGCCTGTCCAGCCTGCGTCCCACCGACTCGGTGGACTCGGTGACGAGGTTCTTCGCCACCTATAACCTCGTGTGCGGTCCCGTCGTGGACGACGAGGGCCATCTCCTGGGGGCGGTCGCGGTGGACGACCTCCTCGACCACCTGCTCCCCGAGGACTGGCGTGACATGGACCTCCACGACCACAGGGAGGTCCGTCGGTGACCGAACCGGGCACGCGCTCCGCGCTCTCCACACCCGTCACCTCGCGGCGGCCCCGCATCAGTGTCGACCCGGACGCCGTGGGCCGGTACAGCGAGGCCATCGCCCGGTTCTTCGGGACCGGCCAGTACCTGCTGATCCAGACGATCCTCGTGATCGTCTGGATCCTCATCAACGTCACGGTCGTGGCGATGCGCTTCGACCCCTATCCGTTCATCCTCCTCAACCTCGCGTTCTCCACCCAGGCGGCCTACGCCGCCCCCCTCATCCTCCTGGCCCAGAACCGTCAGGAGGACCGCGACAAGGAGTCGATCGCGGAGGACAGGCTGCGGGCCACCCAGACCAAGGCGGACACCGAGTTCCTGGCCCGGGAACTGGCCTCCGTCCGGCTCTCCGTGGGTGAGACGGTCACCCGCGACTACCTCCGCCGGGAACTCGACGACCTCAGGAGCTCGATCGAGCGCATAGAATCGCTGCTCGCGGACCAGAATTGTGACGGCGGTAACACCGAACGCCGCAAAAGCGATTCAGACACCAGGGGCCGGAGGTAGCGTCGACCAGCACGGCAGCGATGCCGCGACGCACCCCGCTCGCGACACCGTCCGGACGTTGTAGGGGGAACTTTGCGCAAGATCGCGCACAACACTGATCGACGGGCACTGACCAGCGCCGCGGTCGCCGCGGGCGTGATCGGCGTGCTCACCGCCGTGAGTCTGACGATGGACCACAGTCGGCCCACCGGGGCCTCGGGAATCGTCCAGGCGGCCGAGACCGCCACCCAAGATCCGACGACGACCGCGGCGGGTGCCACCACTCCGACCTCCGAGACCCCGCCGCCGAGCGAGGTCCGGGACCCCGGCGCCGCACACATCGAGCCCGCGACGATCCCGGACGGCCCCCTCGGGATCCCCGGCATCGCCCTGGACGCCTACCACCGCGCCACCGACCGCCTCAACCTCGAGAAGCCCGCGTGCGAGATGGACTGGACACTTCTCGCGGGCATCGGCCAGGTCGAATCCAACCAGGGCCGTGGACGCTTCGACGCGCAGGGCAACACCATCGGCCGCATCCTCGGTCCCCGCCTCGACGGCTCGCTGCCCGGCACCGCCGTCATCACCGACACCGACGGCGGGCGGTTCGACGGCGACACCGAGTTCGACCGGGCGGTCGGCCCCGTGCAGTTCATCCCCTCCACCTGGGCGGTGCTGGGTCGGGACGGCAACGGCGACGGCGTGGCCGACCCCAACAACATCTACGACGGTGCACTCGCGGCCGCGACCCTGCTGTGTGGACAGGGCGGTTCGATGGGTGACCCCGCGGCCCGCACCCGGGCGGTCCTCGCCTACAACAACTCGCTCGCGTACGTGGCCAACGTCAACGCCTGGGCGCACGGCTACGCCGTCAACTCCTACCCGTTGCCGTCGGACCTGCCGGAGATCCACAAGCCCAGGCCGATCGTGGAACCACCGAAGACCCCCGAGCACTGCCCGGACGGCTGGGAGGGTCGGCCCACCGCGGCACCGGAGCCCGCGCCGCCGGGCGAGCCCGGCCGTCCGGTACCCGGATGTACCGAGGTGACCCCACCGCCGGCTCCCCCGGCAGTACCCACGCCGC
>NZ_JAALEC010000531.1:0-1658 GCF_014145205.1 Dietzia sp. DQ11-44 | reverse complement strand
TGGCAGCGGCTGCGTGGACGCCGGGAACCCGCCGTACGGGTGCCAGACGTGCTCGGCGTCCGCGGCCAGGAGCGCGGCGGGGGAGGCGGTGAGGTGACGCGGGGCGGACATGTCAGGCGTTCGCGGGCTCGCTGGTGCCGGCACCGCGCGTGCGGATAGCGACCTTCTTCTCCTGCTTCTCGTGCGCGGCGGGCGCCGTCACGGCCGCAGCACCGGGAGCCGTTCCCGGGTTCGCGGGGTGGTGCGACACCTGGCCGGCCCCGTCCATCTGCAGGACCTCGAGGCCGGCGTCGGCGATCATCTGCAGGTCCTCGCCGCCGGGCTGGCCCTCGCTGGTGAGGTAGTCGCCGAGGAACAGCGAGTTGGCCACGAAGAGGCCCATGCCCTGAAGGTAGCCGAGGTGGCGTTCCCGGCCGGCGGCCATCCGGATCTCGGTGTCGGGGGCGACGAACCGGACCATCGCGAGGATCCGCAGGCAGTCGCGCGGGTTGAGCGTGTCCACGCCCTCGAGCGGGGTGCCGTCGAAGGGCAGCAGGAAGTTCACCGGGATCGAGTCGACGCCCTTGGCGCGCAGGTCGAAGGCCAGCTCGACCAGCTGCTCGCGGGTCTCGCCCATGCCGGCGATGAAGCCCGAGCACGCCGAGAGGCCCGCGCCGTGCGCCTGGCTCACGGTGTGCTCGCGGTCGGCGTAGGTGTGGGTCGTGCAGATCTCCTCGTAGTGGCTCTCCGCCGTGTTGAGGTTGTGGTTGTAGGCGTCGGCGCCGCTCGAGCAGAGCTTCTCCGCCTGCCCGTCCTTCAGCGCGCCCAGGCAGGCGCACACCTCGACGCCCGGGGTGTCGGACTTGATGGCCTCGATGATGTCGGAGACCTTGCCGACCTCGCGATTGCTCGGGCCGGTGCCGCTGGCGACCAGGCACACGCGCGAGGCGCCGGCCGCGATGCCGGCCTTGGCCGCGGTGACGGCCTCCTCGGTGTTCAGCCACGTGTAGCGCAGGATGCCGGCGGTCGAGTTGAGGCGCTGCGAGCAGTAGAAGCAGTCCTCAGGGCACAGGCCGCTCTTGAGGTTGACCAGGTAGTTGACCTTGACCTTGTTGCCGAAGTGGTGGAAGCGCACGCGCGACGCGGCGGCCACGACCTCCATGAGCTCGGCGTCGGACGAGTCGAGCACGGCGAGCGCCTCCGTCGCGTCGATCGCCCCGCCGTCGAGAATGCGGTCCGCGAGCTCGTGCCAACGGGTGGTCGTGGTGGCCATGGTTCCTCCTGAACGCCGTTCATTGAACGCCGTTAAGGTAGCGGGAATTCGCCGACTTGTACAGCGTTCAGATTGCAGGCGCGTCGGAGCCGCGGGAGGGGCGATAGGGTTACCGGTCGTGGCTCTCAACAAGTCGGCCGTCGTCGACACCGCGCTCGGACTCCTGCACGAAGCGGGGTTGCCCGGCATGTCGATGCGCACGCTGGCGACGCGGCTGAACGTCCAGCCGAGTGCTCTGTACTGGCATTTCCCGTCAAAGCAGGCGCTGCTCACCGCCGTCGCCGAACGGGTCCTGGCGGACGTGGCCCCGGTGGAGGCCGGCGCATCGGCCGCCGACGAACTGCGCGGGGTGGCCCGGGCGATGCGGATCGCTGTCGCGGGGGTGCCCGACGGGGCCGAGATCGTG
>NZ_JAALEC010000530.1:0-1511 GCF_014145205.1 Dietzia sp. DQ11-44 | reverse complement strand
CGCCACCGTGGCGGCCTCACGGACGGGGACGGGCCCGGCCGGGGTCGCCACGGGGTCGACTGTGCGGTTCACGGCCGCCGGTGTCGGCCGGACCGACGCGCCCGGCGCGCGAAGAACCGCCCGTCGATCGAGTCGACGACGATCGACTGCGCGAACGCGGTGCTGAGGTTCTCCGAGGTGATCACGTCGTCGATCAGGCCGGTGGCCGTGACCCCTCCCTCCGCGAGGAGCATCGCGTGGGTGAAACCCGGGGGTATCTCCTCCACGTGGTGGGTCACCAGGACGGTGGCGGGCGCGTCGGGGTCGAGGGCCATGTCCGCCAGACGGGCGACCAGATCCTCCCGGCCCCCCAGGTCCAGCCCCGCCCCCGGCTCGTCGAGCAGGAGCAGCTCCGGGTCGGTCATCATCGCGCGGGCGATCAGCACCCGCTTGCGCTCACCCTCCGAGAGGGTCCCCCAGGTCCGGTCGGCCAGGTGCTCTCCGCCGATCATCTCCAGCGTGTCCGCCGCGCGGTCGAAGTCGGCCTGGTCGTACGCCTCCCGCCACCGGCCCAGCACGGCGTACCCGGCGGAGACCACCAGGTCCTTGACCACCTCGTCGCCGGGGATCCGGCCGGCCACCGCGGCGGACGACAGGCCCACCCGGCTGCGGAGCTCGGTGACCTCGGTGCGACCCAGTTGCTCCCCCAGGATCACCGCCGAACCGGTGCTCGGGTACTCGAGCGCCGAGGCGATCCGGAGCAGCGAGGTCTTGCCCGCACCGTTGGGGCCCAGGACGACCCACCGCTCGTCCAACTCGACCTGCCAGGTGACGGGGCCCACCAGCGTCCGCCCGTCCCTCCGGAGCGAGACGTCTGTCAGGTCCAGGACGAGGTCGGGATCGGTCTCGATAGGCGTTCTCACGGACCCCATCTAACCCCCTATCCGGTGGCCGGGTGGCGAGGAACACGGCTCGTGCGCGTGAACACCGGCGCGACGCCCCTCCCCGATCGACGCCCGCTTCGATAGCGTCGTGTGCGTAGAGGCGTCCGCACCCCGGAGCCCGCAGCCGAGAGGAGCACCGACGTGAACGACCGTCTGGCCATCGACGAGGTCCGCCCCCTGGTCTCCTGCGGGAGGTTCCCCGCCAAGTCGGTCGTGGGTGAGGTGGTGCCGATCTCGGCGACCGTGTGGCGGGAGGGCCACGACGCGCTGTCGGCGAGCCTGGTGGTCCGCCGTCCCGGTGGGGCCTCCTCCCGGACGACCATGTCCCCCGGGGCGGAGGCGGACACCGTCCACGCGCTGCTCACCACCGACGCCCCCGGGATGTGGTCGTTCCGTGTCGAGGCCTGGTCGGATCCGTTCGCCACGTGGAACAGCGGCATCGTCAAGAAGATGGACGCAGGCCAGGGCGCCGACGTCCTGGGCAACGAGTTCGAGGTGGGCGCCCGGGTCCTGGACGCCGGCGCCGCACAGGCGACCGCGTCGGGTGACCCCGACCGGGCCGCGCTGCTGACGGATGCGGCCACCGCG
>NZ_JAALEC010000529.1:0-1827 GCF_014145205.1 Dietzia sp. DQ11-44 | reverse complement strand
TCTGGCCCTCGTGTCGGCGGTGGGCGCGATCACCGCCATGATCGTCGCGTACACCACCGTTCCCGTGCACGCCGTCGGAGCCGGAGCCGTCCTCACAGGCCTGCTGCTGCTCACCGCCGCACCCGGCGTGTCGATCTCGGCGGCCCGGATCCCGATCCCCCCGGTTCCGGCGCCGGGCGAGGACGTCGAGGCCGGGGATCTGGGCGAGGTCGATCACGACCTGCGCGCGCGGCATGCCGATGACCGACGGTCGCATGGACCTCTACCCACACCGGCGGTCCTGAGGCACCGCTTTCTCACCTCACGTTCGTGGCTCACCGGCCTGTTGGCCGCAGGGGGCGCGATCTGCACGGCCGGGGCACTCGTGGCGCTGACCGGTGGTCCCGCGTCCACCCGGTGGTCCGCTCCCCTGGCACTGGTCGTGATCCTGACGTTGGTCCTCCGGGGCCTCGGGTACGCCGACCGGGTGCACACGACGGTGCTGCTGGCATCGGCCCTGACGCTGGCGTCCGGCCTGCTGCTCGGGGCGGCCGTCACCCATCCGTCGCCGGTCGGGATGGTGATCCCCGCGGCCGCCGCCCTGGCCGCAGCGGTCGTCGTCGCGGCGACGGCACTCCCCCATGTCGAACTCTCCCCTGCCGTGCTGCGCGCCGTGGGGACGATCGAGGTGATCGGTATATGCGTGCTCGTACCGCTCGCCGTGGGCGCGATGGACGTCTACTCGACCGTCCGTCAGCGATGAGGTCGGGCCTGCTGGTACCCCTCGCGGCCACCGTGGCGATCCTGACCGCGCACTCTGTCGATGGTCAGGTGGCGGCCGCGCTCGAGCGGCCCTCCATCGACGGTCCCGTCCCGGAGGTCGGCCCTATCGATCCCGGTTCAGCCGAATCGGGAGTGCGGCGTGACGGCCCCTGTCGCACCACGGCTGCAGTTCTCGACCCGTCCGCCCCGCCCGCCTCTGCGACGGTTGACGATCTCAGTGCGGCGTGGATCCACGGGCGGGGGGAGGGGCAGGTGGTGGCCGTGATCGACACCGGTGTCAACCCCGGTCCCCGTCTGCCACGTGTTCGTGGGGCCGGCGACGTCGTCCCCGGCCGGGACGGCACGGAGGACTGCGATGCGCACGGCACTCTGGTGGCCGGGGTGCTGGCCGCGAGCGAGGACGACTCGGGCCATTCCGGTGTGGCGCCGGGCGTCGAGATCGTCACGATCCGGCAGTCGAGCAGTGTCCTGAGGTCGACCGCACGCTCATCCGACGTCACCTCGGTCGGATCCGGGGTCGGCACACTCTCCTCCCTGGCGAGGGCGATCCGCGCGGCGGTGGACGCGGGTGCCGGCGTGATCAACATCTCGGAGGTGGCCTGCGTTCCCGCCGGTACCGCGCTGGCCGACGACACGCTCGGTGGAGCGGTCCGCTATGCCGCGGTCGACCACGACGTCGTGCTGGTGGCGGCTGCGGGCAACGTCGGTCAGACCTGTGGGGACCAGAACCCCGACCACCCCGATCCCGCCGCTCCCGGGGACGACGGATGGGACGACGTCGTCACCGTGGCGGTGCCCGCCTGGTACGACGATCACGTGCTGGCCGTGGGCGGCGTCGGTCCGGACGGATCCGCAGCGGACTTCTCGCTCAGGGGACCGTGGGTCGACGTGGCCGCCCCCGCGGTGGGCCTGCGATCGGTCGGTGCCGACGGCGCAGGGGTGTCGGACCTGGTGGTGGACGGGGACGGCGCGCGGACCGCCATCAGCGGGACGAGCTTCGCCGCACCGTACGTCGCCGGCACCGCCGCGCTCGTCCGACAGGCGTACCCGGGGCTCACCGCCCGA
>NZ_JAALEC010000528.1:0-1337 GCF_014145205.1 Dietzia sp. DQ11-44 | reverse complement strand
TCCGTCCCCGTCGCCGTCCCCGGAGAACGCGCCGGCGCCTCGTCCCCCTGCGCCGCCGGCCCAGGTCGCGCCGGCCCCACCCGGGCTCCCGGTGTTCGAGCTCCCCTGCATCGCACCGTTCTGCGTGCCGCCGCCTGCCTGAATCGCCCGCCCGGACCCCGACGCCTAGACTCGGGGCATCATGAGTGCACCCAGCGAAGAAGCGATCCGCGCCGCCCTGGCCAAGGTCGACGACCCGGAGATCAGAAAGCCGCTCACGGAGCTCGGCATGGTCAAGGGCGTCGACATCGACGAGGGATCCGGCCGGGTCGGGATAGGCATCTACCTGACGGTGGCCACGTGCCCGATGCGGGACACGATCACCGACCGGGTCCGCACCGCGGTCTCGGACGTCGCCGGTGTGGGCGAGGTCGTGGTCGAGCTCGACGTGATGAACGACGAGCAGCGCACGGAACTGCGCAAGCACCTCCGGGGGGACGCGGCCGAACCCGTCATCCCGTTCGCCCAACCGGGGAACCTCACCCGCGTGTACGCGGTCGCCTCGGGCAAGGGGGGCGTGGGCAAGTCCACCGCCACGGTCAACCTCGCGACCGCGCTCGCGTCCCGTGGACTGTCCGTGGGCGTCCTCGACGCGGACATCTACGGCCACTCGATCCCCCGCATGCTGGGCACCGATGCCCGGCCCACCCAGGTCGAGCAGATGATCCTGCCGCCGGTCGCGCACGACGTCAAGGTCATCTCGATCGCCCAGTTCACCAAGGGGAACACCCCGGTGGTGTGGCGTGGCCCCATGCTGCACCGCGCCCTCCAGCAGTTCCTGGCCGACGTGTACTGGGGCGACCTCGACGTGCTGCTGATGGACCTACCGCCGGGAACGGGTGACGTCGCCATCTCGATCGCCCAACTCATCCCGTCGGCGGAGATCCTCGTGGTGACCACACCGCAGCAGGCCGCCGCCGAGGTGGCCGAACGGGCGGGGTCGATCGCTCTCCAGACCCGTCAGCGGATCGCGGGCGTCATCGAGAACATGTCGTGGCTCGAACTCCCCGACGGCACCCGCATGGACGTCTTCGGCACCGGCGGTGGGGCCGAGGTCGCGGCGAACCTCTCACGCTCCGTGGGGGCACCGGTGCGCCTGCTCGGCCAGGTGCCGCTCGAGCAGGCCGTCCGGGAGCACGGCGACGAGGGCACCCCGATCGTCCTGGCGGAGCCGGATTCACCGTCCGGCAGGGCGTACAGGGAGATCGCGGACGGACTGGCCGTCCGGCCGCGCGGACTGGCGGGGATGAACCTCGGGATCGACACCACGCGCCACCTCTGACCGCCGGACCGGCCGG